>JAKAEN010000294.1 GCA_021818355.1 Actinomycetes bacterium
CGGCAAGCTCGGGCGGAATGCCTGGTCCATGATCGGAGACCTCGATCCTCACCTGGTCCGCCGCCACCTTGGCCGAAATCTCCACCTCCGAGCCGGAGGGCGAATAGCGGGCGGCGTTCTCCAGGAGATTGGCGAGCACATGGGTCAGCAGCAGGCGATCCACCAAGACCTGGACCGCGGCTGAGCCGGGATCGATGACAAATGTTGCGCGCGGCGCCTCTTGGCCCACCAGGGCCTCCGCCTCGCGAATCAACTCCCCGACCCTCACCGGCTCCCAGCGCAGCTCGAAGGCGCCGGCCTCGATGCGGGAGAGGTCGAGCAGGCTGGTAACCAGCCTGGTCAGCGTGTCCGCCTGCGACTCGGCCGTGCGCAGCAGTTCGGCACGGTCGGCGGGAGCCAGGACCAGCTCGGGATCGCCTAGATCCGAGAGGGCCGCCTTGACTGAGGCGAGCGGGCTGCGCAGGTCGTGGGAGACCATCGCCAGCAGCGCGCGCCTCCACTCGCCGAGCTCCTCGAGGGCGCGGGCCCGTATCGCGTCCTCGCGAAGCTGGCTTTGGCGGATGGCCACCGCCGCGTGGTTGGCAAAGGTGCGCGCGACATCCGAGGAGGAGCGAGGGTCGCCCTCCCCTCTCACCACCAGCACGCCCAGCATCCCGTCCGTGGTGGCCAAAGGAATAGTGCGAACCTGGAGACCGCGCCGGGCGGCGAGCCTCGCCGAGAGCGCCTCGGCGGTGACAGCCGGCAGGACCTCGGCCAACTCCGCCTCGCTCATGGGCACCCCCGCGCTCGCCGCCGCCTCCAGGCGGCCTTCGCGAGGCAGGAGCACCACTACGGTCGAGTACCCCATGCCGGTCACCAGGCTCTCTGCGACTTCCTCGAGTACTTCGTTGAGCTGCTTGCCTTCGATTAGCAGCTCGGAGAGGCGCAGCAGTCCGCGCGCCTCCTCGGTGCGGTGCTCGGCCGCCGCCCGTGCGTCGTCGAGACCCGAGACGACTCTGGCCACCAAGAGCAGCACCAAAACGTAGACGCCGAGCGCGACCCAGTTCTGGGCGGCGCCGACCGAAAGCGTGTAATACGGGGGGATGAAGACCAGGTCGTAGACGACGAAGCCCATCACCACGCCGACCACCCCCACCGCCAGGCCCCCGGCGGTCACCCCGACCACAACCGGCACCACCAGCACCAGAGCCGTGGTCGCCTCGCTAAGGGAGGAGCGCAACAGGAACATCGGCACCCCGAGCACCAGCATCGAGGCCGCCATGGCCGAGTAAGCCACGGCAAGCCGTCTCCGACTGCGGCGCCTGAGCGAGCCGAGCCGCGGCTTGCCGCTTCCTCCGGAAAGGATGATCTCCGCAAGAGAACTCATTGCGCTACCTTTGTGCGCCGGGCGCCGGAACGCCCATCCGATGCGCCTAATGGGGCAGTAAGTCCCGTCCCTCATGAGAGAGGCTATCCACCGAGCGGCTTGGCGGTGAGCACCTCACTCGCCCGAGTTCTTGACTCCGGGTCTGGAGCGTCTCTCAGTCTGCCGGTAACCTAAGCGCAGAACGCCCCAGGTCCCGTGCACGGAGCAGCGATCCACTAGGGTGCTACCAAATGCCTCTAGGCGCGTGTCGCAAGGAAGCCAGAGCTGATCCCGCAACCTTCCGCCCGCGGAGCGCGATTCCTTGGGAGCAGAGCCGCCGGCAGTTCAGAAGGTGACGTACACCCCGGTCTTGGGCGCGTCGTATCGGTATACGTCCAAGTTCGGCGTCGCGAGAAGCACGGAGGTCCTCCGGTCGAAAGCCGGATTGAGCATCAAAGTCGCCTGTAAAGATGCGGCGCCCTTAGGCGTGAGCGCCTCGATGCCTTGGCTGGCGCTGACCACGAGGTAGATCGTCTTCGCCGTAACGGGGAAGGTAAGTTTCGGGGCATCGTACACGATCGGGTAGTAATCGACTCTGCCCGCAAAGCGGCCTCCGATCCCCTGGGCTGCTATAACCTCGGCATTCGCGGGAATTGCGTGGAGCACCTTGGCCAATTGCGCAGCCGTCGAGGGATTTACCGTGGCATTGAACGCAAAGGAGCGCTTGAGTTGGACCAGCCCCGCGACTCCGCCGGCAAACACCACCACACCGAGGATCCCGCTCAAGATCTGGAGTCTCATACGGTTCGTCATGTCCTGGACTCGGGCAATGAGCATCGCCGCACCCACTGCCAAATACGGCTGCATGTTAACGGTCTGAAATGCCGCATAGCTGGGAAGAAAGACTCCCTGCTTAGTCGCGAGGTAATCGGGTAAGAGGATCCAGAGCCCCACAAAGAATCCAAGCGGCGAGACTAGTCCCGGCAGTCCCGGGAGCAAGAATTTGCCCGCAGCACCCGCTCTGGACATCAAGGTGTGTACCAAGGTAGACGGATGCAGGGCGACCGAAATTGCAACTCCGACCAGCGAAGTCGGATGCCCGGTACCAAGGTAGGCGTAACGGGCGATGACGTCGCTCCCGAGGTTGAAGTGACCGAGCTGCGCCACAAGAAAGAACGCCAGGCCTACGCAGGCAATGGCGACGGACACACGGCGCGCGCCGGGAATCGTAATTGCCAGGGCAAGCGCCAGGCCGATCAGGTATGTAGACTGGACATCCCCGCTCATAGCGACGACGATGGCCAACACAATGGCGAGGACATTTCGTTCCCGATACACCGCGTATCCGGTGCCCACGAAGAACGGAAGCGTGAGCGTCTCCACGTGGAAGTCGAAAAAAACCCCCCAACCGTACCAAGGGTTGGCGAATACGAGAACTTCCACCGCGGCGACCAGCCCCAA
The DNA here is from genome assembly GCA_021818355.1 of Actinomycetes bacterium. Classification (GTDB taxonomy): domain Bacteria; phylum Actinomycetota; class Acidimicrobiia; order Acidimicrobiales; family Acidimicrobiaceae; genus Acidithrix. Next base: position 2,807 of record JAKAEN010000294.1, read on the forward strand.
CACCCCCCAACGTCCGCGGACCTTAGGAAGGACTACGTCAGTCATCCAGCACGCGGTCAACACCTGGGCGGAAGCTACTGCAAGCGCCGCGAGGATGAGCAGCGCCAAGCCAGAGGGGAAGATGATTAGAAGCGGCGCGAACAGCCATGTCAACAATTCGAAGTGGTTGTCAATGTAGGGAAAGCCAAAGTGCGGATAATGATAGGGTCCAACGGAGCTGTACGGGCTGAAATGGCCATGCCCGATCAGATACGCCGCCTGATAGAACACGGCGAAGTCGCTCGTTTCCTCAAAGCGGTGGAACATGGCGGCCAAGTGTGA
>JAKAEN010000040.1 GCA_021818355.1 Actinomycetes bacterium
GTCGTAGTGCCGGTCGAGAACCAGCGCGTCGAGGACCGGGGCGGCAAAGCCCAGCTCGGCCAAGCCCACCCCGTAGGCCTCGCGGCAGCGGGCGTCCACGATGGTGAGGTCGAAGCCGACGTTCATACCCACCACGTACCAGCCCTCCCGGGTGGCGCGCAGAAGGGCGTCGGTGATCGCGCCCAGCGCGTGCTCGAGGTCCATCCCGAAGGTGCGGGCCATCTCGGTGCTGATCCCGTGTATCGCCGCCGCCTCACCGGGCACATCCACCCCGGGGTCGACGATGGAGTAGGACTCCAGCACGCAGCTTCCCGAGGCCATGGCCATCAGCGCATATGAGACCGGCCTGTCGCCGGCCACGTCCACCCCGGTGGTCTCCAGGTCGAAGACCAGAAAGACGTTGGATTCGAACCAGTTGCCACCCATCGCGCCCGTCGCTTTCGTCTGCATCGGATACATCACTTCTACCAGTCGGGGCCACCTCTCACTTGCCGGGGCGCGCTCGGCGCGCCACTACTTGCGTAGCACTCGAGTGCGACGCCGGGACACCGAGACATCGCCCAGCTGCAATAATTGAGCTCTAAGGAGGTCTCATGCAGCTGCAAGTGGTGAACTCCCCGGCCAAACTCGGCTTCGACGCGAAGCGGCTGGGGCGAATAGCGGAGTATTTCCAGGCTTTCGTAGACGACCGGCGCCTGCCGGGCTGGCTGGTGCACGTCGCCCGGGAGGGCGAGAGCGCCTTCCTGGCCTCTTCGGGCCACCGCGACCTGGAGGCCGGCCTGCCGGTGGAAGACGACACCGTCTTCCGCATCTATTCGATGACCAAGCCCATCACCTCGGTGGCGGCCATGATCCTCTACGAACGTGGCGCCCTCCGCTTGAACGACCCGGTCTCGGAGTACATCCCCGCCTTCGCCGAGGCCCGCGTCTTCGCCAAGGGATCCTCGGAGGCGCCCTTGACCGTCGGCCTGACCCAGCCGGTGCGCATCTGGCACCTTTTCACCCATACCGCGGGCCTCACCTACGGCTTTATGTACGCCCATCCCACCGACGCCATCTACCGGAAGCGGGGCTTCGAGTGGGGGCAGCCACCGGGAATGGACCTGGCGGAGTCCTGCGACAACTGGGCCTCCATGCCACTCGCCTTCCAGCCCGGGAGCTCCTGGAGCTATTCGGTGGCGACCGACGTCCTGGGCCGGGTGGTCGAAGTCGCCTCAGGTATGAGCCTGGACGAGTTCTTCCGCACCGAGATATTCGAGCCCCTGGGCATGACCGACACCGCATTCTGGGCGGACGAGTCGCGTCAGGAGCGCCTGGCCGCGCTCTACATCCCCGGCGAAGGAAAGAAGGCCATGCGCTTCGACGCCTTCGGCAACGCCGCGCTCTCCAGGCCATCGACCCTTTCGGGCGGCGGCGGCCTGGTCTCCACGGCGACGGACTACATGCGCTTCATCACCATGCTGCTCAATAAAGGCGAGCTGGAGGGGAAGCGGATCCTGGGACGCAAGACCGTGGAGCTGATGGCCACCAACCACCTGCCCGGCAACCTGGACATCGAGAGCTTCGGCCGGCCCGTCTTCGCCGAGTCCTCCGAGCGCGGGATCGGCTTCGGGCTGGGATTCTCGGTGGTGATCGACAAGGCCGCGGCCAAGACTCCCCAGAGCGAGGGAACCTTCGGCTGGGGCGGCGCCGCCAGCACCACCTTCTGGGTGGATCCGGTGGAGGGGCTCACGGTCGAGTTCTTCACCCAGCTACTCCCCTCCTCGACCTATGTCATCGCCGACCGCTTGGCGCCGCTCGTCTACCAGGCACTTCTGTAAGGACCAAGACCCGCTCGCAACGTCGCGGGAGAAGATCAAGGAGATGAATTGACCTACGAGGAGGCCCTGGCCGCCGTCACCGGCCCCGGAGGGCCGTACGAGATCGTCACCCAGCAGGTTCGCGGCGTCGAGATGAAGGTCTTCAAGGGCACCCCGCCCAGCCTGCCCGCGGTCTTCGAGGCGGTGCGCGCTTTCGGGGCGAAGCCTTTCATTCTCTACGAGGGCGAGGTGTGGACCTTTGCCCGCCTCTTCGAGCTCTCCGACCGGCTGGGAGCAACCCTGCAGCGCAAATACGGCGTGAGGAAGGGGGACCGCGTGGCAATCGCCATGCGCAATCTCCCGGAGTGGGTAGCCTCCTACATGGCCACCCTCACCATCGGCGCCATCGCCACGCCTCTGAACGCCTGGTGGCAGAGGGACGAGCTACGCTACGCGCTCGAGGACTGCGGAGCCAAGGTGCTGATCGCCGACCCGGAGCGCACCGAGCGCTCCGTCGGGCCGGCCAGCGAGCTGGGTGTACCCGTAATCGAGGTGCGAAGCTCGGGCAAGGTGGCGCCCGGGGCGGTGGCACTGGAAGAGGTGCTGGCCGAAGGCAAGCCCGACCCGGTCGAGCTCGGCCCCGACGACCCCGCCACCATCCTCTACACATCGGGCACCACCGGCTTCCCCAAGGGGGCGCTCTCCGACCATCGCGCCATCCTCTCGGCGCTGCTGGCAAACGCCGCGCGTTCGGCGATCGGTGCGCTGCGCTATCCGCCCGAAGGGGGCCAGGCGCCGGAGTTCGCCTTCATCCTGGCAGTGCCCCTCTTCCACGTGACCGGGTGCGTGCCGGTGCTCCTCTCGGCCATAGCCACCGGCTCCAAGCTGGTGCTGATGCGGCGCTGGGATCCCGAAGAGGCGCTGGACATCATCGAAAGGGAGCGGATAACCCATTTCGTCGGAGTGCCCACCATGAGCTGGGACATGCTCGAGTCCCCGAGCTTTCCACGACGGGACCTCTCCTCGGTGATCAGCATGGGAGGCGGGGGGGCATCGGTCCCGCCGGAGCTGATCAAGAGGATCGCAACCGGCCTCGAGAAGGGGCGCCCCGGCTTCGGCTACGGCCTGACCGAGACCAACTCCTACGGGCCCCAGATCGAGGGCAGTGATGCCATCGCCAAGCCAACCTCGGCAGGCAGGCCGCTTCCCATCATGGAGGTTGCGGTGATGGACCCCGCCGGCGAGCCGGTGCCCACCGGCGAGCGCGGGGAGATCTGCCTCAGCGGACCCAACGTAATCAGCGAATACTGGAACAAGCCCGAGGCCACCGCCAAGGCCTTTTTCGGGAAGTGGCTGCGAACCGGGGACATCGGCCACCTCGACGAGGACGGGTTCGTCTACGTCGATGACCGCATCAAGGACATGGTCATCCGCGGAGGCGAGAACGTCTACTGCGCGGAGGTGGAAGCGGCCATCTACGAGCACCCCTCGGTGCACGAGGCGGCCGTCTTCGGACTTCCCGACCCGCGCCTGGGCGAGGTGGTTGCCGCTGCGGTCTACCCGCAGCCGGGCAAGAGCCTCGGTGCGGAGGAGTTGCGCTCGTTCCTGGCGGGGCGAATCGCCTCCTTCAAGGTACCGAGCGAGATCTTCATCCTGGAGGAGCCGCTGCCCAGGGGCGCGACCGGCAAGATCGTCAAGCGCGACCTTCGCGACCAGTACCAGAAGGCGGGCCGCCCTTAGACGGGCCGGGCGATCCCGCGATAGAGGTAGCCCCAGGGCTTGGGGTTTAGCGCCGGAGCCTCTTCGAGTTCAAGGACCTCGAAGCCGGCATCGGCCAGCATGGCCCGTGGATCGCGGGAGAGATTGCAGCCACCTGCCACCACCCGCTCGATGGGATCGAGGCGCCTCTGCCAGGCCGCCACGCGCGGCTCGGGCGAGAGTCCGTGCTCCAGGAAGTGCAGGCGCCCACCGGGGCGCAGTACCCGCGCGACCTCGGCCAGCGCCGCGACCGGGTCCTCGACGCTGCAGAGACAGAAGGTCGCCACGGCCGAGTCGAAGGCGGCGGAGTCGAAGGGCATGGACTCCGCCCAGGCCCGATGCACCGTCACCGGGAAGGGGGCACGCAAGGAGGCGGCCACCGACGACCGGAGGGCCCGCGCGGAGGGTTCGACCCCGGCGAGGGACTCCACCCCGGAGGGATAATGGGCCAGGTTCTCGCCGGAGCCGAAGCCGACCTCGAGCACCTTTCCCCGAACCCCGGCCAGCGAGCGTGCGCGCCATGGCGCGAAGGAGGGATGTGAGCAGGCCATGCGTATGGCGGCGGGCAGAACCAGCTCCTCGTAGGCGGAACGCAGCATCCCGGAGACGCCGCTCCGCCTCGGGCCAGGATTCATCTCGGCGCCTCGGGCCACTCTCCCGCCACCGCGGCGAAGGTCTCCCGGTCCAGGTAGCGCCCGTGCAGGCGTATCGCGCCTCGGGCCACCCCCTCCGAGGCCAGGCCCATGCGCAGGCAAACCGCGCGCGAGCGCTGGTTGTCCACCGCGACGTGCACCTCGATGCGCGCCAAGCCGAGCTGCGAGAAGCCCCAGGAGACCACCTGGGAGGCGGCGGCGGTCATGTACCCTCTGCCGGTGAAGCCCGAGCCCAGGTAATAGCCGATCTCCCCGGCGTTGTTCTCCTGATCCACCTCGAGCGAGACGAGCCCGGCCAGGCTCTCCCCCTCCCAGATCCCCACGGTGTAGGCCTGGCCCTCCGCCATGCGGTGGACCGCGTCGCGCAGGAATGCCCGCTCGTCCTCCACGGACTTCACCCTCTCCACCCAGGGCAGGTGCTGGGAGAGGTGGCGGGCGGATCCGGCGATGAGCGCGTACAGGTCCTCGGCGTCCACCGGAAGCAGCAGGCCGAGCCAGAGGCCGCCCCCGATCGCCGTCTTGCGCACCTCCACAGGCCCTCCTTCGAATTTGCTCCTGCCCGAATAGGCTATGAGGAAGATGGAAGCGATCGACGATCGGGATCCGGCCGTGCCCGGCAACGCCCGCACTCCCTCCAAGCACAGGCGGCCGTCCACGGCCCTCGCGTTCCTCAGGCTGGCCCGGCCCAAGCAATGGTTGAAGAACGTTCTGGTCTTCTCCTCGACCGCGGCCGCCGGCAAGCTCTTCGTGCCGCACTATCTGCTGCCGACCATCGCGGCGGCGGCGATCTTCTCCCTGGCGGCATCCGGCCTCTACATGATCAACGACGCCCGGGACGCCGAGACGGACCGGCACCACCCCACCAAGCGCTTCCGCCCGGTGGCGGCGGGTTGGATCTCCCAGCGCGCGGCGACGCTGGCCGGCCTCTCGTTGCTGGTCATAGGATTCGCCCTCGCGCTGCTCCTCGACGCGCAGTTCGCCATGGCGCTGGGGGCTTACGTGGTCCTCACTCTGGGCTACAGCCTGGGGCTGAAGAACCAGCCGGTGATCGACATCAGCATCGTCGCTTTGGGATTCCTGCTGCGGGCCATCGCCGGAGCCCTCGCCACCGGCCTTCCCATCTCGGTCTGGTTCCTTACCGTCGCGGCCTTCGGCTCCCTCTTCATGGTCTCCGGCAAGCGCTACGGCGAGGCCAAGGAGGCCGGGCATCTGGCCGCCGAGCACCGGGCGGTGCTGGGCACTTATTCGCCCGCCTTCCTCAACTACGTGCGCTCGCTCTCCTCGGCGGTGGCCATCGCCGGCTACGGCCTGTGGGCCTTCGAGGGGTTCCGCCTCACCAGCGGCTACATCTACGTGCAGCTCTCCACCGTCCCCTTCGTGGTGGCCATTCTGCTCTACGCCCTTCAGGCGGACCTGGGCAACGCGGGAACCCCGGAGGACGTGATCCTCCACAACCGCCCCATCCAGGCGGTAGGGGCGATATGGGCGCTGCTGATCCTGATCGGCCTGTACCTTCCCCGCCTGGGCCGCTAGGCGAGCTCGCGATAGGCGCGAGCCTCCCTGGGTTAGGCTCCATCTACAGATCTTGATGAAAGGCCGCCGGCGCACGGGGCCCGGGTGCACGACCCGCGGCGGTGGCCATGCTTGGAGTGTGCGCTTTGGAGAGAACTGAGCTGCTTAGAGGCTGGGGCCGCACCCAGCCGGTGATGGCGAACGTGGTCGAGCTGGATGGCACCCCGCCCTCGTCCGAGATATTCGTGCGCCCCGGCACGATCGCCCGCGGCATGGGCCGGGCCTACGGCGATGCCGCCCAGATCGGCGGCGGCCGGGTGGTCACCCAGCCCGACGACGTCGCATCCTCCACTTTGGCGGAGGGGGTCCTCAGCGCCGGTGGAGGGGTCTCGCTCGACTCGATACTCTCCGCCTACGTGCCCAAGGGGTGGTTCGTGCCCGTCACGCCGGGCACGCGCTACGTCAGCGTGGGCGGCGCCATCGCCGCCGACATCCACGGAAAGAACCACCACCTGGAAGGAACGTTCTCCAACCATGTCGAGAGCTTCGAGCTCCTGACCCCGACCGGCGCGATGCGGGTCGACCGGGAGGGCGACCCCGATCTGTTCTGGGCCACCGCGGGCGGGATGGGCCTGACCGGCGTCATCACCAGGGCCAGCTTCAAGATGATCCCGGTGGAGAGCGCCTACATGAAGGTGGAGACGCGGCGCCTGGACGACCTGGACTCGCTGATGGCCACCATGGTGGGCAGCGATCACAAGTTCCGCTATTCGGTGGCATGGATCGACTGCCTCGCCCGGGGCCGCTCCATGGGGCGCTCGGTGCTCACCCGCGGCGATCACGCACGGCTGGCCGACCTCGGCGGTGCCATGGCCGGAGACCCTCTCCATTACCAGGCCAAGGCCGTGGCCTCGGCTCCACCCTGGCTTCCCGGCGGCATGCTCAACACGGCCAGCGTCCGCCTCTTCAACGAGATGTGGTTCCGCAAGGCGCCACGCCTGCGCGAGGGGGAGATTCAGCGGATCCCCACCTTCTTCCACCCCTTGGACGGCGTCTCCGGCTGGAACCGCATCTACGGCCCGCGCGGCTTCCTGCAGTACCAGTTCGTCCTCCCCGACGGCGAGGAGGAGGCGCTGCGCCGCATCATGGAGGAGATCGCCTCCGCCCAGGTTCCCTCCTTCCTGGCGGTGTTGAAGCGCTTCGGCGCGGCCAACCCCGGGCTGCTCTCCTTCCCCAGGCCCGGATGGACCCTGGCGCTCGACATCCCGGTCGGCTCGACTCGCCTGTTCGGCCTCTTGGAGCGCCTGGACCGCCAGGTGCTCGAGGCCTCGGGACGCCTTTACCTGGCCAAGGACTCCCGGGCCAAGGCCGATACGATCGCCGCCATGTACCCCCGCCTGGGAGAGCTCGCCGCCATAAAGGCCAAGGTCGACCCGGACGGACTCATCAAGTCCGACCTCTCGCGCCGGCTCGGCATCCTGTAGGGCGCCTGCCCGGGGCGCCCCGGCGCCCTGGTTTAGTATGGGATCGAGCCGAAACCAAGGAGACACATCTTGTTCGACGCACTCCATACGCCCGACAACGTCCTCGTCGTGGGCGGCTCATCGGAGATTGGCCTGGAGATAGCCAAGCAGCTTGCCCGCCGGGGAAGCTCGAAGTTCCTGCTCGCCGGGCGTTCGCTGGAGGAGATGCAAAGAGCCGCCAGGCAGATCTCCCAGGTCTCCGAACGGGCCGCGGCGTCGGTGTCGGTCATCCACTTTGACGTCCTGGCCGAAGGCGCCACCGAAAGCCTGCTCGCCGCGGCCAAGGCGGAGCTCGAGACCATCGACATGGCGGTGATAGCCGTCGGGGCGCTCGGCAACCAGGCCTCCGACGAGAAGGACCCCGCGGCCGCCGAGAGGATCCTGGAGGTCAACTTCTCCAAGCTGGCGCCGGCCGTGCTGGCCATAGCCAACCAGATGGCCACCCAGGGCTTCGGCCACATCGTCGTGCTCTCCTCCGTGGCGGGGGTGCGCGTGCGCCGCTCCAACTTCATCTACGGCGCCGCCAAGGCGGGAATGGACGGTTTCGCCACCGCACTCGCCGACGCCATGATCCCCTCCGGGGTCAAGGTGACCGTGGTGCGGCCGGGATTCGTGACCACCAAGATGACCGCGCACCTCTCCCCCGCCCCCCTCTCGACCACGGCCGCGAAGGTCGCGGCGGAGACGCTGCGGGCGGCGGACCGGGGCAAGGTGACAGTGTGGGTCCCTCCCCTGATGGCCGTGGTTGCCACGGTGTACCGCCATCTCCCGCGGGTCGTCGCGCGCCGGGTCCCGTTCTAAGGCCCGGTCCTTAAACGGCCGGTGCGCCGGACGCCAGGGGCGCCGGCGCACCGAAAGGGCCCGATCAGGTGTTCTTAGGGTTGGGCCGGTTGGGAATGGTGGCTATTCCCACCAGGGTCCCGGGCAGCCCGCTCAGTGCCGATGATGCTCCCGCCACCGACGGCGCCTGGCCGAAGGAGTAGACGTTGCCCTGGGTGGTGAGAACGTAGTATCCGTTCACGCCTGCCGCCGGGGCGAGCGAGGTTGCGGTTCCGGTCTCGCCGGCACCGGGCATCGAGCCGACGAAGGGTGCGTCGCCGAAGGTGAAGACTCCGCCATCCGCGGCCACCAGCCAGTAGCCCTTGCCGTCGGGCGAAGAGACCATTCCGACCACCGGCTTGTTGAGGGTCATGCCGCCGGTGGAGCCGTAGAACTGGGCGTCGCCGAAGGTGAAGATGCCGCCGTCGGAGGCGACCAGCCAATAGCCGCCACCGTCCCAGGTGGCCGCCATGCCCACGATGGGCTTGTTTAGGGTGGTGCCGGCCATGGAGCCGTAGGCGGCCGCGGTGCCGACCGCCGCCACCCCTCCCGCGGAGGAGTCTACGTAGAAGCCACTGGTGGGAGTGGTGGACGCTGCGGCCGAATCAGGAGAGAGGGTTATGCCGGTGCCGGTGAAGGTGAACCAGTCGGAGTTGATCCCGACGTCCCAGGCGAACTGCTCCCCGGAGATGGTGACCGAGCCGTTGGAGCCGGAGACGGTTATGGACATGACACGCCCTCCCCAGTCGCCGTAGCCGTTGCGCTGGGTGACCGTCAGGCCCTGCAGGGTCCCGAGCGTCGGGAAGTCTCCCTGCAACTGGGCGAGGGTCAAGGTGGAGGACCAGTTGTGGTTGGGGTTGCAGGCGTAGGTGACACAGACGCTGTCGTAGGTGTCGACCACGGCCGGGAAGGTCCCGCCCGCGGTGTACCCGCCGGTGGAGGAGGAGAACTCGGTCCGGGCAATGGCCCCGTTCAGAATCATCACTTCGCCGGCGGTGGCCGCCACCGCCTGGTCGGTGATGGGGCTTTCACCCTGCATTCCCCGGTAGACCTGGCAATAGGCCGAGTCGCAGATGTCCGCGTAGCCGAACTCGCCCATGGAGGAGAGCGCGTAGGAGCGGGCCTCCACCGCCTGGGCCATCAGCGCGTAAAAGCCGGCAGGCTGGTTGCCGGCCGAGGTCCCGGTGGCAACCGTGGAGCCGAGGGTCCCCCAGTAGGCGGGGGACTCGGAGGGCACCACTCCGCGAAGGTAGTTCTCGACGTCGACAACGTTCAAGGTTCGGGGTGAGCCGTTGTAGGAGGAGGCCGCGATCTGGCCCCGGTAATAGTAAGGCGTTCCGCCCTCGCAGACCGCGAGAGCGTTGGAGTAGGTCTCGGTCGAGTAGGCGTTGGTGTTGGGCGAGGCCACCGCCGAGGACTGGGCGACGGTACCCACCGCCGACCAAGTCGGGGTGGTGGAGCAGCCGGTGGTGTTGGAGGAGAGGTCTATCTCCCAGCTGCCGTTGGTGTTGAGGTGCATGCGCACCTCGGAGCCGGCCGCGAAGGTGGTGCCCGCCACCGAGAAGGTCGACGAGGAGGTGACCACGATGTCCGAGCCGTCGTTGGCCGTCAGTATCACCCGGATGGGGACGTCCTGCGTCGATCCGATGGTGGTGTTGGAGTAGTAGTGAAGAAGGATCTGGTTGGCGTTCCAGCCCCCCTCCAGCGCGTATCCGAGCTGGCCCCACTGCCCCGCTCCGCGCCCGTGCCCCCAGCCGTGGCCCGAGAAGGAGACGCTGCCGCTGGTGGCGGCGGCCGCCGGGGCCGCCTGGGAGAGGAGCGCGGCCGAAGGAAGCGTGGTGGCCAGCAGGAGGCCGGCCGCCGCAATGGGGAGGCGCAGCCCGCCAAGCCGGAAGCGCTGCCTAGTGGACCCGGTTGCTTGAGCCTCGAGTTCCAACTACTTCGCCTCCTTGGCAAGAGCGCGCGCCCTAAGGCGCGCGGCTGATGAGATCTGGGTTACATGGATGTTTTCGGCCCCCTGACAGGCCCACTTGAAAAAATGAGCCATGTTTCACCACGCCGAGTGGCGTTTCGCCCCCCGGAAGGCGCCCCCCGGAGGGCCCTCCGGGGGGCATGTAAGCTTGATGCCGAGCCGGCCCCACCGAGTCCAAGGAGTGAAGCTCCCTTGCCCGAGCAGCAAAGCACGCACGCCGACAAGTCCGCCTCAGAGGAGTTCGGCCCGGAGGCCTCCGGCGACCGGGTGGAGGAGTACCTCGAGCCCGCCGCCGGGCCGGAGCCCCAGGATGCCGAGGCGCGCGCCTACATGCGCTCGCTCGAGCTGCGCATCGAGGCCGAGGTGGCCCGCCTGCGCTCCGAGGGCAGGTATCCGCCCTCCCTGGCAAGGCGAGTTCGCACCTATTACCGCACCCTGCTCCCCGATGGCGCCGCCTCGGGAGAGCGCGACTTCGATGCCGTCTTCAAGACTCTGGATCGCATCGCCTACATGGACGTGGACGTTCCCACCGCCAGCTCCAAGCCGGGCGTCGCCTTCGTCAAGAGGTCGCTCCGCACCCTGATGGCCTGGTACCTCAACTACCTGGCTCAGCAGTTCAACAACTTCGCCACCAACCTGGTCCACCTGCTCGGCATCGCCGACGTGCGCATCGCCTCCCTCGAGAGCCGCTTCGACGCCTCGGGCTTCCGGGCCTCGGGACTGCTGGCCGAGACGGCGGGGGCCCGCGCCCAGGCCGCAGCCGCGGACAGGGTGGCCGAGGTCCTGGCCGGTACGAGTGGACGGGTGCTGGTGTCCGAGTGCGCCGACGGTGCGCTCCTGGCCCGGCTGGCCGAGTCGGGGATGAACGCCTACGGGGTGGAGAGCCGCAGGGAGCTTCTCGAGGCGGCAGAGGCGCGCCGCCTGGAGCTCCGCGAAGGCGGGACCCTGGAGCACCTGGCCGATGTGGCCCCGGCGTCGCTTTCCGCCCTGGTGCTCTCGGGAATCGTCGACCGCGACACCGTCAACGATCGCGTGGCCGCGCTGGCGCACGCCAGGCGCGTGCTCGAGGAGAACGCGGCCCTGGTCCTGGTCTGCGCAGCCGCCGACGCCTTCGACGACCCCGCCAACCGCGTCGAGGCCGACCTCTCCCCCGGACGCCCCTTTGCCCCCGAGACCTGGGAGTTCCTCCTCTCCAAGCTGGGCTTCGGCTCCATAACCAGCGAGCGGGGCGAAGCCGGTGCCTACCTTGTGGTGGCGCGCAATGCCCGGCTGACGCCCGAGCTCGGAGCCCTGGCCGACTCAAACGTGGTGCTGAGCGCGCTGGAGCCGCCCAAGGAGCGCCGGCGTTGAGCCGACCAGGCGGCGGCCGTCCCGAGGTCGCCATCCTCCTTCCCTCCTTCGCCCCGTTGGACGCGATCGGGACCCACGTGGTGGAGTTGCGAGAGGCGCTCGCCGGGGCCGGCCTGGAGGCACGGATATTCGCGGACGAGATCAAGCCGGGGGTGGCCGCCGAGGCAAGGCCCGCCACCGAACTTCTCAACGCCCGCCCCCGGGAGGGGCGTTTCCTCCTCTACCAGCTCTCCACGAACTTCCACCGCTACCGCCGGCTGATGAGCCGGCCGGAGCCGCTGGTGGTGCAGTACCACAACATCACTCCGCGCTCCCAGATGATGGGCTTCGACCACGGGATCGCCACCGCTGTCGCATGGGGCCGGCGTCAGCTGGAAGACCTGCGCCTCCGAACCTCCCTTGCGCTCGCCGTCTCCGGCTACAACGCCGACGAGCTGGTGGCCGCGGAATACTCGCGGGTGGCGGTCGCCCCACCGCTGATCAGGCCCCTGGTCACCCCGGAGAACTCCAGGAACTACGACCAGCGCGTGCACAGACTCCTCTTCGTCGGGCGGCTCGCCCCCAACAAGGCCCAGGAGGACCTGATCGCGGCGCTCGCCGTTTACAACGCAACCTTCGCCCCCGCCGCCACACTGACCCTGGTCGGCTCGACCAGCGTGGCCTCCTACGGGGACTATCTGCGCGCTCTGGCCGAACGCCTCGGAGTCGGTGACGCCGTGACCTTCGCGTCCGGGGTCTCCCAGGAGGAGCTGGCCCGCCTCTACTCCGAATCCCATCTCTTCGTCTCCGCCTCACGGCACGAGGGCTTCGGCTTCCCGATCATCGAGGCCATGCGGGCCGGGCTCCCGGTCGCCGCATACGCCTCCTCCGCGATACCCGAGACTTCGGGAAGAGCGGCGCTATTGACCCCGAACTCCGAGCCGGAGACGCTGGCCACCGCCTGGCACATGGTCCTCTCCGACCCCGGGGGCCGCCGCGCGATGATCACCGAGGGCAGGAGGAGGGCGGCCGACTTCGACCTCGAGGAGAGCAAGGAGGCAAACCTGAGGGCTCTTGCCAACCTGATCCCCATCGAAGGCGTCCTGCCCGCGCCCCTCTACCACGATCGATCGGCCCGCTCCGGCGTGGAGGCCGGGGCATGAGCGGGATCCACCAGTTCCTGCCCATGCTGGCCAAGGGCGACGGGGTGGGGAACAACGCCAGGGCCATGGCCAAGCGCTTGGCGGAGCTGGGCATACCGTCGCGCTTTTACGCGGACCTGGACAAGGCCGGCGAGGCGAGCGGCGGCCACCTGGACTACGCCAAGGCCGCCGAGCCGGGCGACATCCTCCTCTACCACGTCGCCACCTCCTCCCCGATGACCACCTACCTGGCACGCCGCTCGGAGCCCCTCGGGGTGGTCTATCAGAACATCACCCCTCCGGAGTACTTCGCCCCCTACGACGCCAGGGCGGCGGCGGTGCAGAAGCGCGCGCAGGGCGAGGTGGAGACGCTGGCCGAGCGGGCCTTACTGGCGATGACGCCGAGCGCCTACAACGCCGAGGACCTGCACGCGGCCGGGTATCGCGAGGTGGCCGAGTTCCCGATCATCTTCGATCCCGCCGACTTCCTCGGCCCCTCCAGCCCGCGGGTGGCCGAGGTGCTGGCCGGCCTGCGCACCAAAGGCTTCGCAAACTGGCTCTTCGTCGGCAGGCTGGTGCCCAACAAGGCGCAGGAGCGCCTCATCATGGCCCTGCACGCCCACCGCGAGGCTTACGGGGACACCGCGGTCCTTCACCTGGTGGGCAGGCCCAGCTATCCCGGCTACGTGGCCGCCCTGCATGGCCTGGCCGAGGATCTCGGAGTGGGCGGCCGCGTCAACTTCGTGATGGGGGTCTCCGAGGAGGAGCTGGCGGCCTTCTACCGCGGCAGCGACCTCTTCGTCTCGGCCTCCGAACACGAGGGGTTCTGCATGCCGATCGTGGAGGCGCTCTTCCACGGACTCCCGGTGATGGCCTACGATGCGGGAGCCGTGCCCGAGACGCTCGGGATCGGAGGCGTCCACCTCTCGGATCGCGACCCGGCCAAGATGGCGGGCTGGGCGGAGCTGCTGGCAAGCGACCCTGAGCTGCGCTCCCGTCTGCGGCGTCTCGGCCGCGAGCAGCTCACCCGGGTAGCCCCCACCGCCACCATCCCGGCCTTCGACCGGGCGATCGGGCGCTTGATCGAGCTGGCGGGCTCCCCCCTGGCGCCGAACTTCGAGGCCAGGAGCTCCATCGTCACCGAGACCCGGGAGATCCTGGAGCGCCTCTCCGAGCAGGATGAGGAGGAGCCGGCATGAGTGGCACGGAATCCGGGCTGAAGCTCGCCTACGTGGTCCCGCGCTATGGGACCGAGATCATCGGCGGTGCCGAGAATGCCACCCGCATGCTGTCCGAGGCCCTGGTCAGGCTGGGCCGTGCCCAGGTGGAGATCCTGACCACCACCGCGCTCTCCATGGACACCTGGGCCAACCACTTCCCGGCCGGGACCGAGACCCTGAACGGCGTCACCGTGCACCGCTTCGCGGTGGATGGCGAGAGGGCGCCGAACTTCGCCGCAGCCACCCGGCGTGCCCTGGCGGCACCGGCCGCACAGAGCATGGACGAGGCCGCCGAGCTGATCAGGATGCAAGGACCGGTCTCCAACGGACTGCTGGATGCCATAGCCGCCGGCGACTACGACGCGGTGCTCTTCTACCCCTACCTTTACCACCCCACCGTGGAGGGGGTCAGGCTGGCCAAGGCGCCGACCATCATGCATCCCGCCGCGCACGACGAGCCCGTCATCGACCTGCCGATCTTCGAGAGCGTCTTTGCCGCGGTCTCGGGCTTCGCCTACCACACCGCCGCGGAGCGCGCGGTCGTGGAGTCGCGTTTCCAGGTGGCCGAGAAGCCCAGCATCGACCTGGGGATGGGGTTCGAGCCCCACCAGGGAGCCTCGGGGGGATACCTGCGCGAGATCGGGATCGCGGGGCGCCCCTTCCTCCTCTGCCTGGGCAGGGTGGATGCCCCTAAGGGCACCACGCTGCTGGTCGACCTCTTCAGGGAGTACAAGGAGCGCAACCCCTCCGATCTGGCGCTCGTGGTGGCGGGACCGATCTACATCGCCCCCAACCCGGCTCCCGACGTGCACGTGGTGGGGCCGGTGAGCGAGGCGGCCAAGGAGGAACTGCTCTCGGAGTGCTCCGCGCTGGTCTCCCCCTCGGCCTTCGAGTCCTTCGCCATCGTGCTGCTTGAGGCA
>JAKAEN010000041.1 GCA_021818355.1 Actinomycetes bacterium
CTGAAGGCCTCGGTCTGTAGTCACACGCGTAAATTCCACTCACAGGCCGATTCGTCAACGCTGATGGCCCTTATCCTCATGTCACGTGTGACCACCCGTGTGGAAGACGGGGTTGTGACCCTCTTTCAATGTGGCGCAAGGCAGCTGATCGAGAGGAAAGTGCGGAAAAGTCGTGCACACCCCAGTGGAGGAAGCCACTGCAGGAGTGAATGTTCCATCTCCATTCGTGGTGCCGTCGGGGAACCGCCCCGGGCAAGCACCATCAACTCTCCACCACGACACCCCACATCCTCTACCCAAAGAGTACGCGCCGCGCATGTTGATGGACGACTTGGCGCCAGCGCAGCACGATGCTTGTAGGACTCTCCAGCTCGAGGCCCGGGAGCACATCGTAGGTTGCGACGTATTGCCGGGCGAGGTCGAGGTTCTCCTCGAAGGGCAGATGCTGGATTCGTGGCAGCACGACGCAGTCCAGGTACTGCTCCAGGCTCTCCCGGAGCAGGGCCGCTGAGATCGTGTCGAGCAGGTACCGGATGCCGCCACGGTCGCCATGCCGGCACATCTGCATCGCGGCGTACTCCCCGGCCTTGGGGTTCAGGCCATCGCCGAGTCTCTCGTTGAGAAGCCGGACGGCGATGGCCCGCGCGTGATCCGGCCGCCACGCCACGCGGTTCCCGAACCATCCCTCCATCACGTGCGCGACAAACCTCCCCAGCTCGTCCACCATCTCCTGGTGCGACTCCGTCGCCAGAAACCTCGGCACAAACTCCTCACGCGACGCCGCGTGCGGCAGCTGGAACTGCCCGCGCAGCACCTGAGGGGAGAGGGAGCGCAGCAGCTCGTTGACGTCAGCCATAGCCGCCTCCTAGATCTTCTTGGCGATGCCGAAGATTTGCTCAAGGACCTGCCGGTGGTATTCGAACGCGGCGCGCATGTTCGTCGCGAACACGAATTCGTCGACCTCGACCCCGAACTCCCTCAGGATCCCTCCGAAGCGCCGGAAGTACGCGCGTGCCAGCTCGAGGTTGTCCGACTTCGAGACCGGGCTCACGTGGTCGAGGTACACGTGGTCAATGTACTTTTGCATGGCCCGGCGCTTCAGGGCGTCGGCAATCTGGTTGATCACCTCCCGAAAGCCACCACCTCCTCCTTCAAGCCCCATGCGGAGCGCCACGTTGTAGCCCTCCTGGTAGCGATCCTCCTGATAGATGTTGTTCAGGAGGTTGTACACCTCGCCGGCGGCCTGGTCCTCGCTCGGGGTCCCCTGCCCGGTGTGTTGCATGTGATGCCGGTAGTACGTCGTTACGATCCACTTGAACTCGCGCGCGTCTCGGGCCCGCATCGTGGGCAGGCGGAAGCTCTCGCGCGCCTCGTCGTGTGCCATCAGCACGTCCCGGTTGATCCGTGACTGGTCCAGAAGCTTCAAGACGCGATCCACGTCGATGCTCATGGTGTGTCCTCCTTGGCTCTCAGCGAGTCGTAGACCCGCTCCCGGCGGCGAACGACGGCGGCGGGCCGCGGTTCCGTACCCCTGGCAACCCTGATGTAGGTCTTCTCGGCGATTTCTCTGGCCAAAGCTCTCCCATCCCGCAGGACGGGCCACTCACACTCCACCGTCGTGAGGCTGACGACCCGGTTGCCGACGGTTGCGAACGCTTGGCGGGGCTTGAGCCCTGAAAGCTCCTTTTCCGACACCCGGCCTTGCAGCTCGCGACGCACCCGTGGCCCGTCACCTTCCACCGGGTGGAACACGACCTCCGTCGAGCAGTTGCCCACGGCGTCGGCAAGGGAGTCCTCGAGCTGGCCCATGCTCTGGTGCGCCAGAACGACACCCAGGCCGTACTTGCGGGCCTCCGAGAGCATCTCGGCCAGGGCGCCCGACTGCAGGTCCTGAACCTCGTCGAGGTAGAGGTGGAACGGTCTGCGTTTCGCCTCGTCGACGTCCGCCCGGGAGAGGGCCGAGCGGTGAATGACGGAACAGAGCAAGCCGCCGAGGAACCTCGCATAGTCCAACCCAAGCACACCCGACGCGAGGTTGACCACGACTACTTTGCCTTTGTCCATCCACTCGCGCGGGTCGTAGTCGTTCTCGCGCTCGCGGAACGTCGCGCCAAGCTCGTCGCTGGTCGTGAGCCTCGATGGCTTGTTGAGCGTGCTCTCCAGTTGCTTTCCCTTGTACTTGGGGAATTCATGTGTCCAGAAGCGCCGGACATCGGGGTTTTCGACGACCTCGATGGCCCTACGGATGAGCGCCTTGCCCTCCTCCGTCCCCTGAAGCATCGCAACGAAGTCGCTCAGGCACCCACGCAGAACGTGCACGGTGTACGCCCCGTTGCGGATGACGTGCCCCATCTGGGCCCCCAGGAAGTCGCCTGACCCGATGAGCGCCCGCGTGAAGTCGTCGGCGAACTTCCCGGGCGAGGCGTTCACGCGGAAGAGGTTCCACCGCGGCACGAGGTCCGTCTCCGTGAACGAGAGGTAAACGAGGTCATTGAGGCGGTCTTCCGGTAGGCGTGACAACACAGCCATGGAGAGGTCGCCGTGGGGGTCGATGAGGCAAACGCCCTGACCCGAGACCGCGTCCGAGAGGATCATGTTGAGCAACAGGTAGGACTTTCCGTAGCCCGTCATGCCCACAACGTGACCGTGGCGCATCCGGACTCCGGCCGGGACCACCACCGGCACACGACGTCCGGCGTAGAGGTTGACTCCGAGCTGAACGTCGCCGGAGGGGACCGTCTCCTTGTCCTCCCCGCGCCACTCGTGGCCCTCGCGGCGCTCCACGCAGGTGAACATCTCCAGCGCCCAGGCGTTGGGAAGGTGCACGAAGCTCGCCAGTTCCTCGGAGGTCAACGGCAATCCCCCCCTGTGCGCCCTCCGGCGCACCACCATGCGAAGCGTGTCTGTGCCACCAAGACAGCGTTGAAAGGTCTCGTTGGATACCCGCCTCCAGCCGTGGTTGCCGAAGCGCAGCACGCCGGCGGCGCCCCGCATGACCTCGAAGAACCCCTCCGCCCTGGCCGGCGGCGCCCAGACCGCATAGCGGCAGATCGCTGCGTAGATCGCACAGTCCTTCGAGATCTTCTCCCTGGCCGAAGGGTCCAACCGCGAGGGAAGGTCCGTATCGTATGAGAACTCCGGCGAGAGACCACCGAGATAGTGGAGCTCCGCCGCCCGCCGTTCGGCTTCCACCAGGCATTGGATGTTGAAGTGCCACTCGTTCTCCGGTGCGGCCGGCTTGAACAACACCTGGTAGACGCCGAGCTCGCCGTCCCCAAGCGCCGAGATCGCCTGGTAGGCGATGCCGAGGGGGCTGGCGCCTTCCTTGCCGATCAAGGACAGTGTCCGGTGATACGGCGGAACGGGCACGATCTCCTCGACCGCGAGCGGGAGCGAGGGCGTACGTGCCTGGAACGGACGGCGGATCTCCTGCACCCGGAGGGCCGGAAAGAGACCCGACATGACAGCTAGCGCGCTGGCTGCTTGTTCACCGGGAATGGCGAAACACACGCCGACCGATCCGTGTGAGCCGATCAGTTCGAAGGTGAACGGCCCTGGAAACGGCGACCATGCCCGGAACAACGTCTCCATCCAGGGGAGCGAGAGGATGTCCTCGGGAGCCGCGAAGATCTTGTACGTGCCCCAGGGGACATCCCCGGAGGGCGGCTCGCTCCACTCGCGCTCGTGCCTGCCGAGAATCGCGTTCGCATCGAACGGCTCATACGGCGGCTCGAGGTTCACGGGTGCAGTGCAGAGGATCGCCCCGCAACCTTTGGCCCCTTCCCGCGACAGGGCCTCTTCGATGAGACCTTCGCCGAGCTTGGTCACCGCCTTCTTGATCACGGTCGAGAGTTCGTTTCGCATCGACTGGATAGTCGGGAGGCCGTTGCACGCCGCGGCCGGCCGTCCTGCAACGCAGTGCCGACTATCCGACTGTGATGAGCATGGATCCGTCTCCGCGCTTGGTTCCGCCGAGGTACCACGCGACGCCTCGCGATCTTGCCCTGCTGCGGGACGTCTGGCTCTTTCGCTACCTCACCGCCGTGCAGGTGAGCCGTCTCCACTTCGGCCACCTCAAGATCGCCCAGCGCCGCCTGCGCAAGATCACGGCGTTGGACCTCGTCCGGCGGTTTCGGCTTCCATCCGCCACGCCGTTCGGCGATCAGCGTTTCATCTACTGCCTGTCACGGCGAGGCGCGAGGGAGGTGGCCGGCGCCGAAGGCCTTGCCCCGCACGAGATCCTGGCGCCAGGCCATGCTCCGACTGCGCTTGGCTTCCTAGCCCACCACGAGATTCTTACGGACGTCCGGCTCTGGCTCCGGGAGGCTTGCCAGGCGCACGGCTTTGCTTATCGCTTCGTCCCAGCCTACGAGGAGGTGCGACACGGTGGACGCCGGCGGCGGCGGGTCGCCTTGCAGATCGGAGCGACTCAGTACATCCCTGACGGGGTCTTCGCCCTCGACCGCGCCGGCGGCCGCTCGGCCCTTTTCGTTCTCGAGATCGATCGGGGGACAGAGCCATTGCACCGGGCAACCGGGTCGAGCGTGCAGGCGAAGCTTGGGCTCTTCCGAACGGCGTTCGATGAGGGTCTCGCGACCTATGCCGACCTCTTCGGCGTCGCCTTCAAAGGCGCTCGCCTGCTCTGGGTCGTCCCCGACGACAGCAGGCGGCAGGCGGTCCTCGAACTTGCTGTCAGCGAAGACCTGTCACCGCTGGTCTGGGCCACCACCACCCAGCAGGTGTCCCGCCGCGGGTCACTGTCGGAACCAATCTGGTTTGTCTCCGGGCGTCAGGACCCCCACGCCTTCGACGAGTAGGAGGTCACGATGCGAGCCATCGAGCCCGACGAATTCGCACAGGCCGCACTGATCGGGGCGCACCAGTACGGCCACGATTCGGGCCACACATACCGCCGGCGCCAGATCACGGCCAAGCAGAGGAAGCTCGTCGCGCTCCTCGCCGACGGTGATGCGGTCGGCACTGATGACCTCGCCAAGGCGTTTCCGGATGAGTGGAACAGCATCCTCGCCGCCCACCCCGACCGGGAGATGACCCTGCAGCAACAAGCTCTCTTCGAGAATCTTGCTGATGTCGCCAGCCGCATCAATGCCTATCTCCTCGCCGGCTACAAGGACACCATCCTGCGAACAAGGATGGCAGCCCTCCTGGGCAACCAACTCGTCGCCATCGGCACGACCTTCGCGGACCGCGAGATGTGGACGGTCGGCGCGAGCGATCTCAAGGACCTGCTGCCAGTGATCTCGGTGACCCAGGCCTATCGCAAGCGAGCTCGCTCAACGGTTCCAGTCCCCCCAACCGCCCAGCCCAACCCCGGACCGGAGCCACCGCCTGTCCCGAACCCGCCAGCCACTCCCGCGGCTACCGATGTACCAGCCAACGACCACGACGCCGCGAGCCCGCCAACGCCGAACCCGTCAACAATGGAGGCTCACCAGAAGGCCTCACCTGCCACTCCGGACCCTGCTCTACCGACACCACCACAGGCCGGGGAGGCCCCGCCCGAGACGATCGCCGCCACGGTGAACCCAGTGACCCTGCGCTGGATCCTCTACCTCCCCGAGGGCGAGATCGAAGCCGACCCCAGGCTGGCAACCGTGCGCTCGGGCTCCTCCATCCGACCCTGGCACGGCGAGCCGTTGCCGGAAGACCCCGAGGCTCTCACCGCCCAGCAGCTCGCGCTCCTCCGGAAGATGGTCTCCTGATATATATCTATATATAAGATAGAGCTTCCCTTGCAGGCCGGAAAATCCCCGGCTAGCGTGATTCCGGCAGAAAGTGCGGAATTGCGGCGAATGACCCCCGAAAAGAACCCGGCCGACCCTTTACACGGGGTTTTGCTGACCCATCGTGGAACCCAGAGCAGTACGGGGAGGGTCAGCCATGCAGCTCCTTCGCGTCGAGACAGTCGCCAGGATTCTCGATACCTCCACGGCCCGGGTCTACGAGATGATCCGGCTCCATCTCCTGCCAGCCGTCAGACTGGGTCGCCAGGTCCGCGTGGCTCAGGAGGCGCTGGACGAGTGGGTCCGGAACGGCGGTCAGGCTCTGCCTGGCGGCTGGCGCAGGTCGCAGTAGCAGCGGCCAGCAGGGACCGACGGTAAGGCGCCCGCCCATGCCCGGATCGATCGAGCGAAGGCAAACGAGGGACGGCAAGTCATGCTGGCGGGTCCGCGTGAGCCTCGGCTTCGACACGCGCACCGGGCAGCGCCTGGTCCACAACAAGACCATTCACGGGACCAGGAAGGACGCCGAGCGCTACCTGAGCAAGCTCGTTCACGAGCGCGACCTCGGAACCTACCGGGAACCATCGGACCTCACTGTCGACCAGTACCTCGATCGATGGCTCAATGACGCCGTCAGTCCCTCACTGCGACGGAATACCTTTCAACAGTACGAGTGGCAGCTGAAGCGGTACGTCAGGCCGGACCTCGGGGGTATCTTCCTGGACAGGCTCAGCCCCCTGCAGATCCAAGAACTCTACCGGAAGCTGCGCGAGGAACGACGGCTGTCTGCCTGCACCGTCCGCCTCACCCACCGAGTCCTCAACACCGCCCTCGCTCAGGCGGTCCGCTGGAACCTCATCACCCTCAACCCTGCTCGCAACGTCATCCTGCCGAGGAAGGACACCGGCAAGAAGCGCGCACTCACGCTCGAGCAAGCTCGCAGCTTCCTCGCCGCCGCGCAGGGCACCCGCTTCGAGGCCCTCTTCAAGCTCGCTCTGTTCGCTGGCCTGCGTCCCTCGGAGTACCTCGGCCTCCGCTGGTCCGATCTCGACTTGAGTACGTCGCAGCTCACGATCCGGAGGCGGCTCGTCTACACGGTCGGGGGATGGGACGTGGACCTCCCCAAGACACGGCGTGAGAGGACGGTGCCCCTGCCACCTGAGGTAAAGGAGGCACTCCAGACCCACCGCTGGAAGCAAAGCGCCGAGCGATTGGCGGCCGGTGGTGACTGGCAGAAGCTCGATCTCGTGTTCTGCACCAAGCAGGGGGGACCAGTACGGCACCGTAACCTCGACCGCCGGTTCTTCAAACCTCTCCTGAAGGCAGCCGGGCTTCCCCTGGACTGGACACTCTACGAGCTGCGTCACAGTGCAGGGAGTCTCCTCCTTGCCACTGGCGCGAACCTCAGACTCATCCAGGAACTCCTCGGCCACAGCAGCATCACCACCACAATGGACATCTACACCCACCCCGAGCAGGGACTTCTCCGCTCGGCCGTTGACAGCCTCGGCGCCGCCCTTGGTTCGACCACGCAGGAGCAGACCAACTGAAGGGCGTCAGCGGTCCAAACGAGTTGATCTTGAGACATTGTATTCCTTAGCAGTTGCTTTCCCTTTGTAAGGCTGACGACCAGCGCTACACTATAAGTTAAGGGCGGTGCATCCAACGCGACAGGTGCTGATTGCGCCACCATCTGTTCGAAGGAGAAACATAGTCAAGCATATGCGGCTTTTGACCGAAGGCCAGGCTCTCCGTGGGACCTATGAGGTGGAACGCCTCCTTGGCGAGGGTGCGTTCGGCGAGGTCTACAGGGTCAAGCATCGCTTCCTTGGTCGCCAGGCCATGAAGATCTTCAAGGCGGCCGGGATGGAAACGGCCGAGGTAGAGGAACTCCTTGTGGAGGCCGTTCTTCTCTCGCGCCTCGGGCACCCGAACATCGTCAGGGTGTTCGACGCAGGTGTCATCGAAACCCCAGGCGGCGTCCTGGGCTACTTCACCATGGAGTACGTGGCCGGAGGGAGCCTCTACGACTTCTGGCGCTCGCACGGCAACAAGTTCGTCCCGGTGTCGACGGTCGTGGAGATCGCCCGCCAGATCTGCAGGGGACTCGCGGTCGCCCATGGGGAGCGCCCGCCCATCGTGCACCGCGACGTGAAGCCGCAGAACATTCTTGTGGGGTATGACGGGGCCGGTATTCGTGTCCGCCTCAGCGACTTTGGGCTCGCAAAGCATGTCAATCCTCTCACGCTCCTCGCGAGTGGGAGGGGAACGCCCGCCTTCAAACCGCCGGAAGTCTTTCTCAACGCCGGCAATGACTCCTGCGCCGCCGACGTCTGGTCTCTCGGAGCCACAATCTACCTACTCCTCACAGACCGGCTCCCGTTTGAAGCAGAAGGAGAGAGTCCCTCACTGGAGAGATTCAACCGCCCGTTGATTCCACCCCACGTGTTCAACGTGGACGTCGATAGCGACCTCGAAGAGGTTGTGCGGCGATCGCTGGCACTCCGCCCCGAGGAACGCCACCCGGATGCCCGGGCCCTATTGTCGGATCTCGAACGCTGGGAACCCGGGCGAATGAGTTTGCCGGTTGCCAAGAAGGGCATTGATGCCTCGCCAACTCGCGATAAGCTTGGGGCCGATTCGGTGGCGTTCGACGAAGAGGCCGAACGGAGCGTCCGCGAGGCATTGGCTCTGGCGAAGGGATTCGGAAAGCTCTCAGACGCAGCCGACCTTCTTGAGCGAGCTTTCGCGCTGAAGCCAGGGCTGCGTCAACGATACGAGTACCAGTTGCAGCTTTGGAGGCGTGGCGTTGCAATGTAGGAATCACACGCCCCGCAATGACGTCCCGAGACATTCTTTGGGGGGGCCGCGACGGTAGGAAGATGGACGCACTCCTTTCGCTCGCTGATCCAAGGATCTATCAGGCAAACGCGTTCTGCGTTACCGGTCTGCCGGTTGACGCCACCGACCGCGAACTCAGCCGCCAACTTGAGAAGCAGCGAATGGCGCAGAAGCTTCATGTCAAAGGTGACGACATTGGGCGACTCTTCCCGTCACCCGAGCCACCTAGCCCGGACGCGATCCGCGAGGCCGCACACCATCTGAAAGATCCCCAAACCCGCCTTCTGCATGAGATCTTCTGGTTTTGGCCACTCTCGGGCAGAACTTGGAGGGACGATCCAGCGCTTGAACGCCTCCGCCAGGGCGATCCGAATGGGGCGGTGAAGATCTGGACAGCCATCGAGAACGACCCGGGAAGTGGGGTTGTCGGAAAGCACAACCTCGCAGTCCTGTACCACCGACTTGCGTTGATTCAGGTGGCTTCCCTCGTCTCGGCCCCGCCCACTCAAGACGGTTACGAGAGGCTCAAAGCCACCTGGCAGTACGCCATCCTTCAATGGGCGCAACTCTTGCGATCCGATACCCTTTGGGCACGCATCAGGGCTCGCATCCGGGCTATCGACGACCCGCGAGTCACCCCTGCTTTCGCGCTCGACCTTCAGTCCGCATTGCCCGTTGCGATCTGTTTGATCGGCGCCAAGGCCGCCGTGGCGTTCGCGCAGCACGGAGTTGTCAGTAGGGCCGCTCCCATCGTCTCAGTCCTGCGGAGCGAGTTTCACCCAGCCGTTGCTGCCCAGGCGTTCCAGGCGGCGCTCGCGCCCTCACTCGAGGCGATCAAGGCGCTGTGCGGAGCGGCTGAGGAGGAGGCGAAGCGTGGGCCCGAACATGGAGATCGAATCACGCAGAATCTCCTTGCTGAAGCCAAGCGATCACTCGACGCCGTGGCCGTGCTCTTCGAGCCCGGTGCACCCGCTCACAACGGGCCCTTTGACCAGGTTGCCCTCTGCGGCATGGCCTGCATGATTCCCTTTGCCAACACGACGGAGAGGTGGGAAGCAGCGGTCCCGATCACCGAGCAACTCCTCACGCTTGCAGCCAGCGAATCGTCAAAGGACCACATCCGGACCAACCTCGAGGCCGCTCGGAGGAATCTAGAGCAACAGAGGTTGCAAACCGTTCTCGGGCCGGTGGTCGACCTCATCGAAACCATCCTGAAAGACCCCTCGCCCGTGACAAAACTCTCGCGGCTAAAGGCCGAAGCCTGGCCGCGAATGGCTGCCCTGCAGCAGCAGGCCGGCGTTTCGCGAGAGGACGTTGAGTTAGTGGCCACGCGCCTGGGGTGGGCGTTCCGGGTCGTTGGCGTTGATCTCTTTAACGATCTCCATAATTGGAATCTCTCTTCCGAGGCCATCAACCTCGCTATCCAACTGGCGTTCTCCGAACAACTCCGTGCCAAGTTGCGGGATGACAGGCTCGCCCTCGACAGGCAGAAACCGAAGAGCCAGTGCTTTATTGCAACTGCAGCCTTCGGGAGCGAAACCGCCTCCGAGGTGGCAACTCTTCGCCTCTATCGCGATACCGTCCTGACCAGGTCGTCCTTCGGTCGGGCGTTCGTGAGGATCTACTATTGCCTGTCACCGAGGATTGCCCGAACACTGGAGGGCAGTCCACGAGGGAAAGTGGTCGCGAGGTCGGTGCTCATGCCGCTGGTCCGCTGGTGCCGCTCCGTGCTTGTGCGCCGCGGTGCTGACGGAGCGGTAGGCGAACTGTCCACCAAGCCAGGGGGCAACAGCCATGTCTAAGAAGTCCAGCCGGGCGCGGCGAGCTCGCATCGGGGCTGGTGCACTGAACCAGCTCACTTATCCAAAGGCAATCCGGATCCAGCAGCCAACGGACTCTCCCGACAATCTCGAGCGTCTGGAAATGGCGCTGCAAGCCCGGGCGGCACAACAGGCGCCGCACCTCGAGCCACCCACGGCCGCCGACGAAGACCTCCTCAGGATCGTGGCTCTCGCCGGTGTGGGTCTGTGGCGGATTCGACAGAAGCTGGTCCGGCCGGGGACTGACGAGCCAATCGACGGGGCGCAACGGGCGCTCCGCCACGTTCAGGCTTTGTGGGACGGGCTGGCCGAAGCCGGCGTCAAGATCCTTGACCATACGGGCGAAGTCCTCCCCGAGGGTCGGGCCTATTCGATCAGCGTCCTCGGCTTTCAGCCTACGGCCGGCGCCACCCGCGAAGTGGTGCTGGAAACGATCAAGCCAACCGTCTACTACCGGGACAAAATGGTGCAGATAGGCGAGGTTATCGTCGCCACGCCCGAAGGCTCAGAGTCTGGAGCGTCAAGCTGACGACGGTCCTGCTGGCCTGATCGGGAGGGGAGAGGGCAATGTCGCGAGCGACCATCGATTTTGGGATCGACCTCGGAACCACAAACAGTGAAATCGCGGTCATGCAGGCCGGGAGGCCAGCGATCCTGAAGAACAACGAGGGAATGGACTTCACCCCCTCGGCCGTTTGGCTCGACCGGCGAGGGAGTCTGATCGTTGGGCGCCAAGCCAAGGAGCGCGTTGAGGAGGACCCCAATAACGCCTTCGCCGAGTTCAAGCTCCAGATGGGGACACCCCACACCTACTCCTTTTCCCGAGATGGCCACACGATGCGCCCCGAGGAGCTTTCGGCGGAGGTTCTCAAGTCTCTCAGAGAGAACGTCAGGCAAGGCTTGGGTGAGGAGATTGAAGCCGCGGTGATTACCGTCCCCGCAGCGTTCGACCTGGCGCAGAACGAGGCGACGAGACAGGCCGCCAAGCTTGCCGGGATCCGGCACGCTCCACTCCTCCAGGAGCCCGTGGCTGCTGCCCTTGCCTACGGTCTACGCGCCGAGGCCACGAGGGCGATGTGGCTCGTCTTCGACCTCGGTGGCGGGACTTTTGACGCCGCGGTCATGAGCGTCCGGGAGGGGACCCTACAGGTCGTCAACCACAGGGGGGACAATAACCTGGGCGGCAAGCTCATCGACTGGTCGATCGTTGAGGAAATCCTCATACCCGCCCTCGCCAGCCAGTACTCTTTCCCCGATCTTCGCAGAGGCAACAAGAAGTGGGGCAGGGTACTCGCGAAGCTCAAGGGACAGGCGAAGGAGGCAAAGATCAACCTGTCCACAGCACAGGAAGCCGTCGTCACCCTCGACAACGTCCCCGACGCGTCCGGCAAGATCGTTGAGTTCGACTTCGTGCTGACGCGCGAGCTTGTCGAGAAGGTCGCGATGCCGTACTTCCTCCGCGCTGTCGGAGTCGCGCGGACCGCCCTCGCCGACAAGAGGCTCGGGCCTGCCGACATCGAGAGGGTCCTCCTGGTCGGAGGCCCGACCCGCACGCCGCTCTTGCGGCAGATGCTCGAAGATCCGGTGTCCGGCCTCGGCATACCGATTGATTTCTCCCAGGACCCGCTGACGGTCGTAGCACAGGGTGCCGCCATCTTTGCAAGCGGCCAGCGCGTCGAGGCCGCCTCGCGCGCCACCGTAAGGCATGGCCAGAATGTCGTTGAGCTGGATTACAAACCGGTCGGGAGCGACCCCGAGCCGTTCATCGGCGGCCGCGTCCTACCCAGCGGGGGGGAGGACCTTGCGGGTTTCACAATCGAGTTCGTCAACACCACGGCCCAACTCCCCTGGCGGAGCGGCCAGGTGCCACTCGGCCCTGAAGGTAGCTTTATGACGAACCTGTGGGCCGTGAAAGGGCCACAAAACATCTTCTCCATCGAGCTTGTGGATACAAGGGGCACCAAACGCGGGACCCTGCCTCGCGAGGTCGGTTACACGATCGGGCTCACAATCTCGGAGGCGCCCCTCACCCACTCGATCGGGGTGGGGATGGCCAATAATCACCTGCACGTCTTTTTCCGGAGAGGCGACCCACTGCCAGCAAGGAAGATGCAGGTCCACAGGCTCATACACGCAGTCGGCCGCGGGAGGGCCGACCAAGAACTCCGCATACCCTTCTACGAGGGCGAGAACCTGACGCGTTCGGACCTCAACACCCCCATCGGGAACATCGTCCTTTCAGGGGCGGACGCCCGACTCACACGGGATCTACCTGTCGACACCGAAGTCGAGATTACGCTCGAAATTGACGTCTCGCGGATTGCGAAAGGGAAAGCGTTCATCCCATTGATTGACGAAGAGCTGACGGAGGTGTTCAAGGTCGAGAAGTCAGAACCGCGTGTGGACGACCTCACGAGGCGGTGGGACCGGGAACAGGCAAGGTTGGTCAGAACCACGAAGCGGGCCGCCGAACTCGGGAGCCAGGAAGTTCGACACATCCTCAAGAGGATCGAGGACGAGAGATTCGTGGCAGAGATCCAACATTCGATCGACGCCGCCGCGACCGATGAAGACGCTGCCCAGAAGTGCGAGGCGCGCCTTCACCAGTTGAGCGCACTCCTCTATGAGGCCGAAGACCTCATGGAGTGGCCGCAGCTCGTGGTCCAGGCGAATGCAGAGATCAGCGCAGTGGAGCAAGTTGTGTCAGAGTACGGAGACCAAAGAGAGAAGGGCCTTGTTAGAACTCTGGTTGCCGAAACCCGACAAGCGATAGAACACAGGTCCCCCGAGGAGCTCCGCACCCGTACCGAGAAACTCACCGGCCTCAGGTTTGCAGTCCTGGGACGGCAGCCAGCGTTCTGGGTTGGCTACCTGGACTTCTTGGAAAACGAGCAGGGCTCGATTCCAGACCAGAGAGCGGCGGCCCAACTGCTCGCCCAGGGTCGCAAGGCGATCAACGACAATGATCTCACCGGCCTTCAAGCTGCGGTACGGCAGCTGTCGAACCTCCTCCCTGCGGACAAGCAGGAGGAAGCTCGCGTTTCATTCGGCACAACCATGAAGGCTTGACATGGGGGACATACATGGGATTTGAGGGCATCGGCCGCGCGGCAACGCCCGGTTCAACGTCTCATGCCGCTGCGACTGCCCATTTCAAAGCGGTCCTTAATGATCTCCGACTGAGCCGAGCTGCTCTCTTGGCCCGCACACGAGCCTTTGAAACGGCTGAAGTTCTCATCTCTGGCGTGCTGAATGACGAGCCGGACCGTACCGACGCTCTGGACCTGCTCGCGCGTGTCCGTGCGCAACGCGGGAGTGTTGAAGACGCAAAGGTGCTGTGGCAGCAGATCCTGGCGGCAGATCCCACCAATAGGTCGGCTCGCGATGCCCTGCAAGCCGTCGAAGCCAGAAGTCTCGCTGCGTGGCGATTCAGAGTCGCCACGTCCGCTGTGGCCGCGGCGGTGATTCTAGCGGCGTTCGTTGTGGCAATCGCGAAACTCGGTGGGATCAACGGAACCGAGCGCCGGCCCCAGGTATCTTCCTCGCGTGTTGCTCAAGCAACCTCCGTCCTACAGAGCAAAGAGAGCCCTAGCCCCGCGGCACCATCACTCCCTGAAATCGGCCATGAGACTGTGGGTATTCGGTGGCACAAGCTCGGATCCGAGCTTCTCATCACCTTCGACCGTGAGCTTTTCGAGCATGGCACAGATCTCTCGGGCTTGGCTCAGCGCCAGCTAATGGCAGTGGCAGACAGCCTCCGCGGGCAACCACACGTGGCCGGCGTCACTGTGGTGGGATGCACAGACGAGAAGACACTTCGTGCCGATTCCCCGTTTGACGACAACTTTTCCCTGGGCCTCGCGCGTGCGGCAAAGATCGTTGAATTCCTTGCGGCCCGAGGGCAGCTGCCCGGGGCCATTCTTGCGGCAAGCTCCAGGGGGGACGATCCCGATGTACGCGGGTTTGAGGACGCGAAAATTGGCGTGAAGGCGAGGACTGCAGTGCTGAAGGTGACGTTTGAGAGGCGGCAAGGAGACTGAGGTAACCCTGATGCCGCCCCAAGAAACCACATCCGGTACTCCGCTGACCTGGCCACAAGACGAATGTGGCGCGAATCTCCCGCCGATGCCAAACCCGCCAAAACTGAAAGAAGGTG
>JAKAEN010000295.1 GCA_021818355.1 Actinomycetes bacterium
CGCGCTGTACTCGGTGACGGAGTTGGTGAAGTAGTCGACCACCCAGACGCTGCCGTTTCCGCTTGGATCGAAGGCAATGCCGTAGGGTTGGGAGAATCCGATCCCGGTGGAGACCGCCGACGGGGTCGCGGCCCCGTTCGCCCCGGGGGCAAAGGCGGTGATGCCCGGGCTGGACGCCGGCGAGAGGTTGGCGTAGTTGAGGATAAGAATGCTGCCGGGTGCAAGAGTGGTGGCGCTTACGGGAGCCGCCGATAGCGCAGTGGCGCCGGATCCGCCGGCGGCGAGCGCCACAAGGGAAGCACCCAACGTGGCGACGCGGAGCCTCCGGAAGATTGCACCCCGGAGCCTCGAGCCCCGTGCGGATCTCTTGGCTGGTTTGTTCAAGTCACCTCTCCGATTCATTTAGCTGGGTACTTGCTTGCCACGCACGAATCTACAAATTGAGCGGGGCTACAAAGGGGAGATTACCCATGCTTTTCGCGGCGGCCTCGCTTAGGTGGCGGAAATGTCACAATTTCACCCACGGTGCCTGGGATGCCACTCGAAGTGGGGACAAGGCGCACCCCAAAACAGGTTTCGCGCTCCCGTCCTTCTTTGCCGACGACCGTCAAGGAGGCCAATAACACAAATGCAATTGAGGGTCAAGCTTCTAGACTGACGACATGGAACGCACTGTAGGGATGGCAGCGCCGTTTGCCTCCGAGCTCGCGGGAGGCAACTGATGGCGGAAATCGAGATCGGACGCGGCAAATCCGGCCGTAGGGCCTACGGCTTCGACGACATTGCGATCGTTCCTTCGCGACGCACCCGCGACCCAGAGGATGTCGACATCTCCTGGGAGATAGACGCCTTCAAGTTCGAGCTCCCCCTCCTCGCCTCGGCGATGGACGGCGTGGTCTCGCCCCAGACGGCGATCGAGATCGGGAAGCTGGGCGGCCTGGGAGTCCTGAACCTCGAGGGCCTGTGGACCCGCTACGAGGATCCCGAGCCCTTTTTCGCGGAGATCGCCAACCTGCCCGCCGACAAGGCGACGCAGCGCATGCAGGAGATCTACGCCGAGCCCATCAAGGAGACCCTGGTCACCGAGCGCATCCGCGAGATGAAGAAGGCCGGCATAGTGACCGCCGCGTCGCTGACGCCGCAGCGCACAGAGCAGTACGCCAAGGCCGTCCTGGCCGGCGAGCTCGACATCCTGATCATCCAAGGCACGGTGGTCTCCGCCGAGCACGTCTCCAAGACGGTCGAGCCTCTCAACCTGAAGAAGTTCATCCGGGAGTTCGAGCTTCCGGTCATCGTGGGCGGCACCGCTTCCTACCAGGCGGCTCTGCACCTGATGCGCACCGGTGCGGTCGGCGTCCTTGTCGGCGTCGGCCCTGGCAACGCCTGCACCACCCGCGGTGTCCTCGGTCTCGGCGTTCCCCAGGCCACGGCCATCGCCGATGCGGCCGGGGCGCGGATGCGCCACCTGGACGAGACCGGCGTCTACGTTCAGGTAATCGCCGACGGCGGGATGAGCAAAGGCGGCGACGTGGCCAAGGCCATCGCCTGCGGAGCCGACGCCGTAATGATCGGCTCACCCTTGGCCACCGCCTACGAGGCTCCGGGCAAGGGATACCACTGGGGCATGGCCACCTTCCATCCCACGCTTCCCCGCGGCGCCCGCGTCAAGGTCTCCCAGCGTGGATCGCTCAAGGAGATCCTGGTCGGCCCGGCCCACGAAAATGACGGCCGCCTGAACCTCTTCGGTGCGCTGCGCACCTCGATGGCCACCACCGGGTATGAGACCATCAAGGAGTTCCAGAAGGCCGAGGTCATGGTGGCGCCCGCCCTGCAGACCGAGGGCAAGGCACTCCAGCAGGCCCAGGGCGTCGGAATGGGCCACTAGCCCTCTCGGCACCTCAGATTCGGGAAGGGGCGGACCGCGCATGCCGGTCCGCCCCTTTGTCTTTTCCCCGGAGCGGCTACTCCGAGCTTCCGTGCGCCGCCGCGACACGGCTCCTAATTTTGGCCGCGAGTTCCCGGGGGATCGTGGAGTCGGGGTCGCGCTTGGATGAAAGCGCGCCCTGTACGCGTACCACTGAGGCATAGAGACCGGGGCAGGTGGGGCAGCCCTGGAGGTGCTGCTCGAGCATTGTGCTTCGCCCCGTGTCCAACTCGTTGTCTATGTAGGCGCTGACGAGGCTCCGCGCCTCGTAGCATCCGAGCCCGCCGTAACGCACCATGGAATCCTCCTCGGCTTGGGCAAGGGCGGTGACCAACATCATGCGGCCGCGTCTGAGGCGGGCCTTGGCGGCCGCCTCGCCGATCTCCAGCTCCGCGGCGATCTCCGCGACGGTCAGGCCCTCCATATCGTGCAGCAGCAGCACCGATCTGTAGCCGAATGGCAACCTGAAGAGAGCCTCGGCCAGCATCTGGGAGGATTCCGCCGAGGCGATGTCGTCGGCCACGTCCGCGCTGTAGCTGTCCGCGCTCCAGAGCGCCTCGACGTCGTCCACGTCCAGCTCATGCTGAGAGCGGCGTCCGGTGTCTATCCACGCATTGCGCAGGATCCGCCTCAACCAGCTGCGGGGGTCGGTGACGCCTGAGAGCGCCTCGGGCCGTCTCCAGGCTCTGAGGAAGGTCTCCTGGACCAGGTCGTCGGCGAGCTCCGGCGTTGCGCCGAGCCAGAGCGCGAAGCGGTGAAGGGCACCTGCGTGCTCCTCCACCAGCTCCTCGAAGGCGCCCGCCGGATCGGAGGGGTGGGGCATGGGGGCTCCGGTTTCGCGGGGGAGATCAGCGAGCCAAGCCCAACTCCGATTGGCCGGATAATACTGCGACTCCGTAGGACTGTCTCCTGCGAGGGTCGCACGCGGAGAAGCATCCCCAGTGCCAGCGAGTCGGGCTTGGCTCTCTGAGGCTTATCTTAGGACGCTGCGGCGTGATGGTGATGCCCGGAATTGTTACGAGTCGAAAAATGGAAGAGCGTGTAGAGCGGGCAGAAGCCGATCGCGCCCGTCACAAGCAAGATCACGGCGACGATCCCCAGGATTATCCCGCCGACGGTCGACAGGCCCAGGGCAA
>JAKAEN010000042.1 GCA_021818355.1 Actinomycetes bacterium
CGTGAAGGATCCTGCCAAGCGCTCCAAGGTCGTGGCGACCATCGACTTCTCGGATGACATCGACGCCAAGCTCGTCGCCGGCACCCTGCGTGCCAACGGTGTCGTCGACACCGAGCCCTACCGCAAGCTTGGGCGCAACCAGCTGCGAATCGCCGTCTTCCCCTCGGTGGATCCCGAGGACGTGGAGAAGCTGGTGGCTGCCATCGACTACGTGGTCGAGCGCCTGTAGTGCGCCTGGACGCACGCATCGAGCTGGTTTTGCTTGGCGTG
The DNA here is from genome assembly GCA_021818355.1 of Actinomycetes bacterium. GTDB lineage: Bacteria > Actinomycetota > Acidimicrobiia > Acidimicrobiales > Acidimicrobiaceae > Acidithrix. Next base: position 271 of record JAKAEN010000042.1, read on the forward strand.
CTCTGGGGCATCTCGTACCTTTTGATCGCCGTCGGGCTGGAGAGCTTCAGCCCGGCGGTCGTCGTTCTGGTGCGGACCGTGGCCGGAACGGCGGTCCTGGTGGCGGCCGTCCTTGCCGATCCGCAGGCGCGTCGAGACCTGCGTGACTACGGCACGTATTTCAAGTACCTGCCCGGTCAGGCGCTGGTTGCCTCGACGGTGCCATACCTGCTCATTTCCTGGGGCGAGACGCGGACCTCGGTGGCCACGGCGGGCATGTTGAACGCGGCTACGCCGCTCTTCACCTTCATCTTTGCCCGCATTTTCATTGCGGAGGAGAAGGACTCCCTCTCCAAGGCCGCGGGGCTGGTCCTCGGCTTCGTCGGCGTGGCCCTGATTCTCGAGCCCTGGAGCAGCCGACCAGGCGCCCACAGCCAGCTGATCGGGAGCCTGGTTGTGCTGGCGGCTTCGGCCTTCTATGGCTACGGGTTCGTCTTCACCCGCAAGTATCTTGGCCACCGTTCGGGGTCGGCCAAGGTCGCCGCACTCGGTCAAATAGCATTCGCCGCCGTGCTTGCGGTCCCCTTCGTGCCCGTATTCCACGCACCGGCCAAGCGCGGTTCGTTCGTGGTCGCCTTGACGGCCGTGCTTGTCCTGGGCGCGGTACAGACGGGCCTGGCGACCCTGATGTACCACCGCGTGGTGCGTTCGCTCGGTGCCACCGCCTCCTCCGTCGTCACCTATGTGATTCCGGTGGTGGCGGTGATAACCGGGGTGCTCTTCGCCGGCGACAGGCTCGGGGCCAGCTTCTTGGCTGGCGCGGCGGTCGTCTTCGGCTCGGTCTATTTGGTCATGCGCCAGCCCAGGGCTATGCCTTCGGCAGAGACGGAAGCCACGGCATCCTAGCCGACTCGTAGTCGTCGATGTCGCTTGCGTAGCGCAGCGAGAGCCCGATGTCGTCGAGGCCTTCGATGAGGCGGTAGCGCGTGAACTCGTTCATGGGGAACTCGACCTCGACCACCGCGGCCGCACAGCTCAGCCGGAGTTCCTCGACGTCGACGGTGATCTGGGCCGCGGGGTTCTCCTTGAGGACCGCTTGCAGCGCGTTGACGACCTCGAGCGGCGCCACCACCGGCACCAGGCCCGCCTTGGTGGAGTTGTTGTAGAAGATGTCTCCGAACTTGGGGGAGACGACCGCCTTGAAGCCGTAGTCCACCAGGGCCCACACCGCGTGCTCGCGCGACGAGCCGGTGCCGAAGTTGGGACCCGCCACCAGGATGCTCGCGCCGGCATAGGCGTCGTCATTGAGCACGAAGGACGGGTCCTCGCGCCACTCCTGGAACAGGCCTGCGCCGAAACCGGTGCGCTCCACGCGCTTCAGCCAGTCCGACGGGATGATCTGGTCGGTGTCGACGTCGCTCCGCTCCAGGGGGACCCCACGTCCGGTTATCTTGGTGATCTTTTCCATTGCGTCGTTCTCTTTTCTGGAGTGCTCGGCTAGAGGTCCGCCGGGGTGGCGAAGTGCCCGGCCACGGCGGTGGCCGCCGCGACCTCGGGCGAGACGAGGTGCGTCCTGCCCCCCTTGCCCTGTCGGCCTTCGAAGTTGCGGTTCGAGGTGGAGGCGCAGCGCTCGCCTGGCTTCAGCGTGTCGGGGTTCATTCCGAGGCACATCGAGCATCCCGCTTGGCGCCACTCGAATCCGGCCTCGGTGAATATCCTGTCGAGACCTTCCTCCTCGGCCTGCGCCTTGATCAGCCCTGATCCCGGGACCACCAGCGCTCTCAGTCCGGCACGCACCTTGCGCCCCTCGAGGACTTTGGCGGCCGCCCTCAGGTCCTCGATGCGCGAGTTGGTGCAGGAGCCGATGAAGACGGTGTCCACCTCGACGTCGGCGAGACGGGTGCCTGCCTCGAGCCCCATGTAGGCGAGGGCGCGCCTGGCCGCCTCCTGCGCCGCGGCGTCCCCGAAGCGCTCGGGCTCGGGGATGGAAGCGGTGATAGGCGCCACCTGCGAAGGGTTGGTACCCCAGGAGACGTAAGGGACGAGCTTGGTGGCGTCAATGTGCACAACCTTGTCGAACGCCGCGTCCTCGTCGGTAGCGAGTGAGCGCCAGTAGCGCTTGGCGTCTTCGAACGCCTCGCCCTTGGGGGCGTAGGGCCTCCCCTCGATGTATGCGAAGGTGGTCTCGTCGGGGGCGATCATGCCGGCACGGGCGCCTGCCTCGATGCTCATATTGCAGATGGTCATCCTGGCTTCCATGGAGAGCTTGCGGATGGCCTCGCCCCGATATTCGATCACGTAGCCGATGCCGCCGCCGGTGCCGATTTGGCCGATTATCGCCAGGATCAGGTCCTTGGCGGTGACGCCCGGCGGCAGGTCGCCGTCCACCTCCACCGCCATCGTCCCCGGGCGTACCTGGGGCAGCGTCTGGGTGGCCAGAACGTGCTCGACTTCGGAGGTGCCGATGCCGAAGGCCAGAGCGCCGAAGGCGCCGTGAGTGGCGGTGTGGCTGTCGCCGCAGACGATGGTCATTCCGGGCAGTGTGAGGCCCTTCTCGGGCCCGATCACGTGCACGATCCCCTGGTTGCGGCTCCCCATCGGGTAGAGGGTGATGCCGAACTCGGCGCAGTTGGCCGAGAGGACCTCGAGCTGCTTGCGCGAGATGGGGTCGGCTACCGGCTTGTCGATATCCTTGGTGGGGACGTTGTGGTCGGCGGTGGCAATCGTCAGGTCCGGCCGGCGCACCCGGCGCCCTGCCATGCGCAGGCCATCGAAGGCCTGTGGCGAGGTCACCTCGTGCACCAGGTGCATGTCGATGAAGAGCAGCTCGGGCTCCCCGTCGCCGTGGTGAGCCACATGGGCGTCCCATACCTTCTCACTCAGTGTCCTGCCTGCCATGCCTACTCCTCGGGGTCGGGGCCGGCCACGCGATTCCGCGAGCGCGAACGGGGCCGTATTTGCCTTTGAGAATAGTTTCGCCTCAGCCGTATGCGCCCCATTTCGCCCAAGATTGCATACAATATGGCGGGTTTAGGCCCGGCGCAACACCCAGTGGAGCCGGCAGCCACTATCCTGGAGATGTGGCAGAGACACTCACCAGACAAGCTTACGACCGCCTCGTCGAGGAACTCGATGAGCTCACGACGCGCGGCCGCATCGAGATTGCCAAGGTGATCGAGGCGGCCCGCGCACTTGGGGACCTGAGCGAGAACGGCGACTACCACGCCGCCAAGGACACCCAGGGCAAGATGGAGGCCCGCATCCGCCAGATCCAGGCGATTCTTCGCGACGCGATCGTGGTCGACGAGGCCTCGGACTTCGACGAAGTCGCGGTCGGATGCATCGTGACCCTGCGCTACATGGGCGACGAGGATCTCGAGACCTACTTCTTTGGCTCCATCGAAGAGAAGCGTCCCGGTTTGGCCTCGCTCTCGCCGTCGAGTCCCCTGGGCCAGGCCCTGATCGGCCGCAGGGCCGGGTCGGTGGTCGCATACCAGGCCCCGGGTGGACAGCTCGAGGTCGAGATAGTTGAGGTGGGCGCCTAAGAGGCGCCTAAGCAGGCAAAACCGTCCGGCCCGGGAACCTCTCGGCCGTCGGCCATCCTTCGCCTCGGGAGTTCAGTATCATTGGCAACGGAAGCCGTGGCCAGCACTGATTTCCCGCTGATGCCGGCTTCCAGTTCTGAATCGCCGAGGGCGCCCCGGAGCATGCACTGCATGACTCGGTGTCGCCCGATTCCGAAAGGCACAGGAAAGCCAAGATGGACCTCCAGCTCACCGGCAAGTCGGCTCTGGTTACCGGCGGCACCAAGGGGATCGGACGAGCTATCGTCGAGACGTTCCTGGAAGAAGGCGCTCAGGTCGCCTTCTGCGCGCGCAACCCCGAGGAAGTGTCCGAGACGGAGAAGGCTCTCGGCGGAAAAGGGCCGCGCGTTATCGGCACCGTCCTCGACGTGGGTGACGCCCAGGGCGTAGCCCGCTGGGTGGAGGATTCGGCCTCGGCCTTCGGTGGCATCGACATCGTGGTCAACAACGTGAGCGCACTGGCCATCCCCGACACCGAGGAGAACTGGCAGGCTTCGATAGCCGTTGACCTGATGGGGACGGTTCACGTCTGCAAGGCGGCACTCCCGTATTTGGAGCGGAGCGGTTCGCCGTCGATCGTCAACATATCGAGCGTCTCCGGACGCGAAGTGGACTTCGCGGGAGGACCCTACGGGACCGTCAAATCCGCGATCATCGCATACACGGCACACCTCGCCTTTGCCCACGCGAGCAAGGGCATCCGGGCGAACACGGTCTCGCCGGGCAACACCTATTTCCCGGGCGGAGTCTGGGAGAGCATCGAGCACGGCAACCCGGAGCTCTTCAAGATGGCCATGGACCTGAATCCCACCGGGCGAATGGGCACCACCCAGGACACCGCCAATGCGGTTGCCTTTCTTTCCAGCCCACGAGCAGGAAGGATTTCGGGCACGAACCTGGTGGTGGACGGCGCCCTGACTCGCGGGATCCAGTTCTGAGATGCCCCCCGAGCAGGATCGCACCGACGGGAGCCCAGCCCGCGGCTGGCAACCGGAGAATCCTTTCAATCTCCGACACGTGCCGAAATGGTCGGACGTCTCGCAGTTCCTGACCATCCGGGCTCCGCGGCTCGATTACTCACGGGCTCGGATCGAGGCCTGCGCAGACCTCTGGGACCTGCGCAGGCTGGCTCGCAGGCGCACCCCGTTGGCGGTCTTCGACTACGTCGATGGCTCGGCGGGCGGCGAAATAACCTTGGCCCGGCAGCGCGATCTCTTTTCCAGGATCGAGTTCGAGCCCAAGGTGCTGGTGGACGTCGCCAACGTCAATACGAAGACGACGATTCTCGGCGTGGAGAGCGATTGGCCCTTCGTCTTCGGTCCCACCGGCTTCACGCGGATGATGAACCACGAAGGAGAGGTGGCCGTCGGAAGGGTGGCCGCTCGTCATGGAATCCACTACGCGCTCTCGACGCTTGGAACGACCTCTCCCGAAGAGCTCTATCGTTCGGTCCCCCACGGGCGCAAGATGTTCCAGCTCTATATCTGGCGGGATCGGGCCTTCTCTCGCGAGCTGCTCGCCCGCGTCAAGCACTCCGGCTACGACACCCTGATCCTCACCGTCGACACCCCGATTGCGGGCCAGCGCCTCAGGGACGTCAGGAACGGCTTCTCAATTCCCCCGCGCCTCACCGTAAAGACGCTCCTGGACATGTCGCTCCACCCCGGCTGGTGGTTCAACCTGCTCACCACCCCGCCGCTCGAGTTCGCCTCCCTTTCCTCCACCGGTGGCACAGTGGCCGAGCTGATTGCCCAGGTCTTCGACCCGCAGCTGACTATGGCCGACGTCGAATGGCTCCGTTCGGAGTGGGATGGCCCGATCGTCATCAAGGGGATACAGAGCGCCGCGGACGCGGTCAGGGTGGCCGATGCCGGGGTCGACGCCGTGCTTCTCTCCAATCACGGGGGGCGTCAGCTCGACCGGGCCCCGGTGCCGCTGGAAATTCTCCCAGGTGTGCTGGAGGCGGTGGGCGAGAGGGTGGAGGTCTTCGTAGATGGTGGCGTGATGTCCGGGGGCGACATCGTTGCGGGCCTTTGCATGGGTGCCAAGGCGGTCTTTGTCGGGCGCGCCTACCTCTATGGCATCATGGCCGGAGGAGAGGCCGGAGTGGAGCAGACGGTGCGGATCCTCACCAAGGACATCGCCACCCAGATGGTCCTGCTCGGGGTCGACGACGTCTCCAAGCTGGACCGCTCGATGGTCAAGATCAGGGAGCGGTGATCGTTTTGAAGGGATCGCCCGAGGGCAGGAAAGGAAGTCCATGGATGTCGTAGAGTTCAGGCCCAGCCGGGAGCAGCTGGTCTACACCTTCGGAGGCAATGCGCCGGCGCTCAAGGTTCGTCCCGGGGACCTGCTCAAGCTCTGGTCGGAGGACGCATTCAACCAGACATTGAGGCAGAGTGGCGACCTCTCATCCGAAAAGGTGGACCTTCGTTACGTCAATCCGCAGACGGGACCGTTCTACGTGGAGGGAGCCGAACCCGGGGATACCTTGGTGCTGCACATCGTGGATCTGAAGCCCGCTCGCGACTGGGGGGTGTCTGCGGCCATGCCTTTCTTCGGCGGGTTGACCTCCACCGATCGCACGGCGACTCTCCAGGACGCGCTTCCCGACACGACATGGATCTACCACCTTGACCGCGGCAGGAATACCGTCGGGTTCCAGGCCCGGTTCGGAGACTTCACCCTTGAACTGCCGGTCGAGCCGATGCTCGGGACGGTCGGGGTCGCCCCGCCGGCGGGAGAGGTGAGGACTTCGCTTGTTCCCGAGCGCTTCGGGGGCAACATGGACACCCCGGAGATGCGTGCGGGAGTCTCCTGCTACCTGGGAGTGAACGTCGAGGGTGCTCTGTTCTCCATTGGTGACGGGCACTATCGCCAGGGCGAGGGCGAGGCCTGCGGGACCGCCGTCGAGGGTGCGATGGACTCCACGCTCATGGTGGAGCTGATCAAGGGATCCGGTCCGCTCTGGCCCAGGCTGGAGAGTGACGACGCGCTCATGGTGGTCGGCTCCTCGCGGCCCATGGAGGATTCCTGGCGCATTGCCCAGCTCGAGATGGTGCGCTGGTTCCAGGAGCTCTACGGCCTGCACCAGTTGGATGCCTACCAGCTTCTTTCCCAGATCACCGAAGTCCCGGTGGCCAACGTGGTCGACACCAATTACAGCGTGGTGGTCAAGGTGCGCAAGTCGCTCCTTCCGCCGGTGGCGGCATATGACGGCATTCACGCGGAGTTGCGCCGAAGGTCGAACGCGGTTTAGAGGTCTTGGGAGGGCGGGCGCTCTCGGCATTGGCGGGGGCGCCAAGCGGGCTGCTAATGTATAGCAAAATCGGTTACGGATCGGAGCGGAGTGTCCGCAGGTTTGGAGAAGGCGTCCCCCGGGATAGCCTCGATCGTAATTATTATTTGAACCGCTTGTAGCTCGGGCACGGGTTGCAAGCTGGAAAGGCCGGTCACGATTCGTGGGCGGTCTTTTTTGTTGCCGTGGTTGGCGGCTCCATGGAAGAGGAAGGCGTAGATGGGAAAGTACAGGATCGCCCTTATCGGCGGTGACGGGATCGGGCCCGAGGTGGTCGAGGAGGCGATGAAGGTGGTTGACGCCACCGGAGTCGAGGTCGACACGACCAGCTACGACCTGGGCGCCGCTCGTTATGTACGTACCGGAGATGTGCTGCCCGAGGGGGTGCTCGCCGAGCTGAAAGGTTTCGACGCGATCATGCTTGGCGCGGTCGGCCCCGCCATCGGCTCCAAGGAGGTGCCTTCCGGGATCCTCGAGCGCGGCCTGCTCCTCAAGCTCCGCTTCGATCTCGATCTCTACGTGAATCTTCGTCCCTTCGTCACCCCTCCCTCCGGCGGTAACCCGGCGTTTGGTCCGGTCGACTTCGTGGTGATCCGCGAGAACACCGAGGGCACCTACGCGGGTGAGGGTGGATTCCTGCGCAAGGGGACCAAGGCCGAGATCGCCACCCAGGGCTCGGTCAACACGCGCTTCGGCGTGGAGCGCTGCGTGCGCTACGCCTTCGAGCTGGCCGCGCAACGGGAGCGCAAGCATCTGACCCTGGTCCACAAGACCAACGTTCTCACCTTCTCGGGCGATCTGTGGCAGCGGACCTTCGACGAAGTGGCCCAGGAGTTCCCGGAGGTTTCGGTGGCCTACAACCACGTCGACGCCGCCTGCATCTACATGGTGGAGTCGCCTTCCCGTTACGACGTGATCGTCACGGACAACCTCTTCGGGGACATTCTCACCGATCTGGCGGGAGCCGTCTCGGGCGGCATCGGGCACGCCGCCTCCGCCAACCTGAACCCGGCACGCACCGGTCCCTCCCTTTTCGAGCCGGTGCATGGCGCCGCGCACGACATCGCGGGCACCGGCAAGGCCAATCCATCAGCGGCAATTCGCTCAGCTGGGCTGATGTTAGAGTTCCTTGGAGAGCGCAAGGCGGCAGACACCATCTTCAACGTGCTCGCCGAATACTCGCCCGAGCCTGGATCCACCACGTCCCAGATAGGGGACGCCATAGCAGAGAGGGTCTCAAATGCCTATTGAGAAGAGCAAGGTCATTTGGATGGATGGCGAGCTGGTTCCCTGGGACCAGGCGAATGTGCACGTGCTGACCCATGGGCTGCACTACGGCTCCGGTGTCTTCGAGGGCATTCGCGCCTACAAGACTCCCGCTGGCACCGCGGTCTTCCGGCTGAAGGACCACGTCGACCGCCTCTACGACTCGGCGCACATCTTCATGATCGACATCCCCTTCCCCAAGGAGACCATCGCCGAGGCGATCCGGGCCGTGGTCCGGGAAAACGGCCTCGAGGAGTGCTACATCCGTCCCATCGTCTTCCTCGGATACGGCGAGATGGGGCTAAATCCGCTTCCCTGCAAGGCCAGCGTTGCCGTCGCCGCCTGGAAGTGGGGGACCTACCTCGGCGAGGAGGGCCTGGCCAAGGGCATCCGCATGAAGATCAGCTCATGGGTGCGCCACAACCCCAACTCGCTGCCTCCGGCCGCCAAGGGCACAGGCATGTACATCAACTCCTCGATGGCCAAGGTCGAGGCGGTCAAGGCCGGATACGACGAGGCGATCCTCCTCTCCCCGCAGGGCTACGTCTCGGAGTGCACCGGTGAGAACCTTTTCGTGGTGCGCAAGGGGAGGATCCTCACTCCTCCCACCTCGGCCGGAGCTCTCGAGGGCATCACGCAGTCGAGCGTCATGGCGCTGGCCGCCGACCTTGGATACAAGGTCGAGACCGAGAACATCCTGCGCTCCGACCTGTACACCGCCGACGAGATCTTCCTTTGCGGCACTGCCGCCGAGGTGACGCCCGCGACTTCGGTCGACGACCGCGTGGTCGGGGACGGCAAGCCGGGCAGCATCACCAAGGCCATCCAGCAGGCCTACTTCTCCGCGGTCCACGGGGAGGATCCGCGCCACCTCGATTGGCTGGACAATGTCGGCTGAGATCGACTTCGCCCTCCCTTCCAGCGTCGACATCTACGACACCACGCTGCGGGACGGCTCGCAGCAGGAGGGCATTTCGCTCACCGTCGACGACAAGCTCAGGGTTGCCGAGCAGCTCGACCGCCTGGGCGTCGCATATATCGAAGGCGGATGGCCGGGAGCCAACCCCAAGGACGCGGAGTTCTTCAGACGCGCCCCGCGCGAGCTGAAGTTCGGCATCTCCACCCTGGTCGCATTCGGCTCCACCAGGAGGCCGGGCGGCAGGGTGGAAAGCGACGAGACTTTGCGCCACCTGCTCGAGGCCGAGACCGAGGCCGTATGCATCGTCGCCAAGTCATGGGACTACCACGTGACCGAAGCACTGCGCACCACGCTCGACGAGGGCCTGCGCATGGCCGAGGAGTCGGTGCGCTACCTGGTGGACCATGGGCGCCGAGTCTTCTTCGATGCAGAGCACTTCTTCGACGGCTACAAGAACAACCCCGAATACGCCATGGCCGTGCTGAGGGCCGCCTCCGCCGGAGGCGCCTCCACCCTGGTTCTCTGTGATACCAATGGCGGCTCGCTGCCTCATGAGGTTTCCCGGATCGTCAAGGAGGTGCGCGGTGGTACCGATCTCGAGCTCGGAGTGCACTTCCACAACGACTCGGGGTGCGCGACCGCCAACGCCCTGCTTTCAGTGGAGCTCGGGGTCACCCATGTGCAGGGGTGCATCAACGGTTACGGCGAGCGGACCGGCAACACCGATCTGTCGGTGACCATACCGAACCTCTCCCTGAAGATGGGCGTGGAGACGGTTCCGCGCGAGCACATAAAGCTGATCTCCTCGGTGTCCCGGCACGTCGCCGAGGTGGTGAACATCGCCGTGGACCCCCAGAAGCCCTACGTCGGCAACTCCTCGTTCACCCATAAGGCCGGCCTCCACGTCAGTGCGATCGCTCGGCGCAAGGATGCCTACGAGCACATCGATCCCGAGGTGGTCGGCAACGGGACCCGCTTCGTCATGTCCGAGATGGCGGGGCGTTCGGCGATCGCCATCAAGGCAGGCGAGATGGGCGTGGAGCTCAGCAAAGAGCAGAACGCGGCGGTTCTCGAGCACCTGAAGACCTTGGAGCACCAGGGATACCACTTCGAGACCGCGGATGGATCAATGGAGCTCCTGATGCGCGAGGCCGCCGGCTGGCATCAGGACTTCTTCGTTTTCGAGTCCTACCGGGTGATCAACGATCTCCGCGAGGGCGAGAGCCCCACCACCGAGGCCACCGTGAAGCTGTGGGTCAACGGAGAGCGGCAGATAGCCACGGCGGAGGGCAACGGCCCGGTCAATGCGCTGGACGCGGCCCTGAGGAAGGCGCTCTCACCCATCTACGAGAAGCTAGGCCTGGTGCACCTGACCGACTTCAAGGTGCGGGTTCTCGACTCCTCCTCCGGGTCGGGGGCAAAGGTGCGGGTCTTGATCGATTCCTCAGACGCCGACGGCACCTGGACCACGATCGGCGTTTCGCCCAACGTCATAGAGGCCTCCTGGAAGGCACTCCTCGACTCGATCGTCGTGGGCCTCCTGCGCAGCGCGGGGATCTCGCGGCTGCAGTGATCCAAAGGTTGATTTTGGGTCGCGGCGGCGGAGCGGTAACCTTTAGTGTGTAGCTTCACATTTCTATCTAAGTTCCAAGGGGTCTGAGTGACACAGCCTGACTACGTCCCGGTCGCTTCTGGATCGCAGCTGCGCGAGGTGGAACCGCTCGCCATTCCGGAGGGCTGGAAGGCTTCGCGCCCCTCCGAGCTCGCTCCACTCAAGGTTTCCGCAGTGGAGCAGGGAAAATTGCTCGGCACCCCGAGCCCCGACAGCGGCTTTGCCCTCAAGCTTGCCCGGATAAGGGTCCACAAGCTCGAGCTGGGCGAGGGTGAGCATCTCGAAGACGTCGAGCGTGCCGTGGCCGCAATCGCCATCAAGCGTGCCGCGCTCTTTTCGCGGGCGCCGGTCATCCACGATGTCGACTTCGCGATCACGCTGCTCGGTTACGACGAATCCGACATTCCCGCAGCGGTGCTGGCGCATCGCAAGTCGGTGGTGTCCGGCGTCTCTCACGACTATTTCAAGATGCGGCGCATGCTCGAGGCCATTGGCCCCGAGACTCTGGCGGCGACCAGCGTCGAGGCCGATCTGTCACTCTGGTAGAGGCATTACTCCCGCGGCACCGGGCGAGATGGCGGGGCTAGTCTCGAACCCGTGAGTTCGAGCGAATCTGCATTCTCGTCCCTCGGCGTTCAAGACCTGCGGGAAGGGTATCTCCGGGGCGACTTCTCGGCACCAGAGGTAATATCGGCCTCGCTGGCGCGGATAGCCGAGCTGGATGGGGGCCCCTCGGGGCTGCGGGCGGTCATCTCGAGCGTCGAAGCGGGCGCGATCGGAGACTCGGACCTATCCGCACCGTTCGGCGGCCTGCCGGTACTGGTCAAGGACAATATCGACACCGCGGATCTGCCCACCACGGCTGGATCCCTGGCCTTCGCCGGCTCAATTCCTACCGCGGACGCCCCGATCGTCGCCGCCATTCGAAAGTTGGGCGGGAAGATCGTAGGAAAGGCGAACCTGTCGGAGTGGGCCAACATGCGAGGCAATCACTCCTCGAGCGGCTGGTCGGCCGTGGGCGGCCAATGCCGGAACCCCCATGCGCTGGACCGAAGCCCGGGCGGCTCCAGCTCCGGCTCCGCGGTCGCGGTGGCAGCAGGCTACGTTCCGCTCGCCGTCGGCACCGAGACCGACGGATCCATCCTCTGCCCGGCCGCGCTCAATGGGATCTTCGGCTTCAAGCCGACGCTGGGAGTTCTGCCCACCAAAGGCGTGGTGCCGATCGCCTCCTCCCAGGACACGGTCGGACTCTTCGCTCGTTCTGCGAAGGATCTCTCCTTCGCTTTCGGAGTGCTGGCGGACGAGCTGCGCGCGGAGCACGGCAAGAGTGGTGGGTTCCATGCCGCGCTCGAGCGGTCTCGCAACAGGCCTTTCACCATCGGAGTTCCGCGGTCCGGCTTCTTCGATTACAGCCCAAAGGTGGATGCCGTTTTCGAAGAGGCTCTCGCAGTTCTTCGACACGCGGGGGTGGCGGTGGTCGATGGAGTGGACTCCAAGACCGGCACGGACTTCTCCATCAGCGAGGAGGACGAGCTCGTGGTGCTGATCTGGGAGATGCACCACGATTTGGGGGCATACCTGGCCCGCCGCGGAGTTGCCGGCGCCTCATCGATCAAGGAGATAGTCGATTTCAACTTGTCCCACCCCAGGGCCGAGTTGGAGTACTTCGGCCAGGAGCACCTCGAGGCCGCCGTGACCCTGGAGGGGTACACGGAGGTGGGGTACAGGCGGGCTCGAAGCGAGAATCTCAGGCGAGCCGAGGGTGCGATAGCACGCTCGAAGACGCTCGCGGAGGTGGACCTCCTTTGCGTGCCGACGATGGGCCCGGCCTGGACCATCGACCATGTCAACGGCGACTTTGTCTCCGGCGCCGGTTACTCGGTGGCCGCCGTTGCCGGTGCACCCTCCATCAGCATTCCGATCGGGGAGGTGAGCGGCCTGCCCGTGGGCATGACGGTCTTCAGCCATGCTTACGCCGATGCCCAGGTCCTGGCCGCCGCTGAGCGCATCGCCGATATTCTGGCGGTGCGCCTTACGCCTCGCTTCCTCCCTAGGATCGATTCTTAGGCTCCGGTTGCCGAACGCACGGGCGGCTCGAGCAACCCCACGGGAGGTGGAGTGAACTTCAGCGGCAACGGAGGTCGGGCGGTAGGCGGGACGGCGCGGCCCGAGCGGTGGGCGGTCTTGGCCGACCTGGTGGCGGTTCTGGTCTTTGTCGCGATCGGGCTATCGGCCCATGGGCACCAGGAGAGTACCGCAAACCTGGCACAGGTGTCCGCCCCGTTCCTGGTCGGTGCGGTCGTAGGGCACTTCTTGGTGCGCCTGAGAGGTGCAACTCCGGCATCGACGGCGGCCGGCGTCGTGGTCGTGGTCGCGACCGTAGCCTTCGGCCAGGTTCTGCGGGTGATATTCGGCCAGGGTACGGCCATCAGCTTTATCTTGGTCTCGCTTGCCTTCAATACGTTCGTGATGTTGGGCTGGAGGCTGGCTTGGTCCGCCTTGCGCCGGGGCGCGCTGACTTCCAGGCGTTCCTGAGCGGTTCAGCCGGGCTGCCGGCCGGAGGCCGGCGCACGCACCCCATGCCCATGAACCAGCCTTATGATGCGATGGCAGGCGGCGGTCACGTGCCGATCGTGTGACGCGACGGCGACGGCACTGCCGGCGCCGGCCTTTTCGACGAGCAGTCTGATCACCCGATCGCGGTTTTCGGGGTCGAGCTCCGAGGTGGGTTCATCGGCAATGATCACCTCGGGGTCTCCGGCGATGGCGCGAGCCAGGGCGACCCGCTGTTTCTGCCCGCCGGATAGCTCCGACACCAGGCGGTGGCGCATCCCCAGCAATCCCACTTCCTCGAGGGCGGTAGTGGCGGCAGCTTCGATGTCCCCGCGGCCCATGCGCCTGGCCTGCATCGGCAAGGCCACGTTTTCCTCGGCGGTGAGGAAGGGCATCAGTCCGTAGGTCTGCAGGATGACCCCGATGGATGCGCGCGCTTGCGCTGTCCACTCCGCGACCGGCACCCCGTCGAGCAGGACCTGCCCGCTGTCGGCGGGCATGAGTCCGGCGGCTATCAGCAGCAAGGTGGTCTTTCCGGATCCGGATGGTCCTGAGACCGCGAGCATCTGGCCGCGGTCCACTTCCAGTTCCGCCCCGTCGAGGATTGTGCGGCCACCGCGGCGATAGGTGATGTCCCGCGCCAGCAGCACGCTCATCGACGCTCTCCCTTGGCGCTGCCCGACGGCCTGATGACGATCGTTCCGTCCACTTCGGCCATCTCCACCATCGAGCCCCGCTCGAATCCGGCGGCCAGGGTCTCTGGAAGCTGGACTGACCGGTCGGTGCCCACCACCTCGTAACGAACCCCCGCCCTGCTTTCGAAGGCGACTCTCCCGTCCTGGATCACCACGGTGCGGGGAAGGCGCGCCGCCACCTCTTCGTCGTGAGTAACTATCACCACCGTGGCGCC
>JAKAEN010000296.1 GCA_021818355.1 Actinomycetes bacterium
CCGCATGGCCGAGATCGCCACCGTGCACGTCCCCGGAGAGCGGGGAGGGGCGGCGGCCAATGCCCGCCTGGAGGAGCTGGGCGGGAAGAAGAAGGCCCCCTTTGCCGCCGACAAGCTGGCCCAGGCCGCCTCGGGGCTGGACTTCGCCTCGGTGGCCAAGGCGCTCAACTGGTGCGCGGAGGCCGAGGGCAGGATTAAGGGCCTGGACGGGGTTCCCGAGGACTTCGCAATCGAGCTCTTGGTGGCGCGCCTGGCCAACCTCTTCGCGCGCAAGCGGGTGGCGGGGGGCGCCGGACGCAGAGGCCGCTGAGCCTCGCTTCCCATTTCTTGCTCCTGAGCCGGCCTTCGGCGAGCCCTTCCTGCGGCCGCTTCCTTCGTGGTTCGGCCCGCCACTATCCACTCACGCGGCTCCGGGCGCCCGCGGGGCGGCATGGAGACCGGCGGTGACTATGGTCACATGGCCCTATTGACCGGGAGCTGCGGCGGTGGGAAGATGAGGCCGCGCTACGCACGCCGGATGTAGCGCCGCCTGGGCGCGACGGCAATCGGTGCGAGTGGTGCATTGGGGCGTGTCCCCGTCACGGAAGGTGCAGACCACGCGCATTCCCAGCAACCCCCGGAATCCTGTCGGCCATGTGGCACCCGCTTCAGAGCCCGGGCCGCATCGCGCCGGCCAAAAGGGCCCTCATCCCCTCCCTCTGACCAATGCGGGAGAATCCACAGCTGTGGCCCGGCGAATCCGGTTCCGGTTCCATGAGAAATCAGCGGCTTCGAGGCCTTCCCGGCTGCCCGGCCGGGGGCGTGGGGGGAGCCGGGGGCGCGGCGAGCACTGTCGTGACGAGAGGCGGCACACCGCCGGCGATTCGGAAGCCTCCGGCGAGGAGGTTTGCTGAAGGGAGCGAAAAGGTGCCCAACGAAGGAGTAAACACCGGTCCGTCCAACAACGATCAAGGCTCGGAGGTATCGGAGGCGCAGATCGCCGTCCACTGGCGAGAAGAGGGTTACTACTATCCGACGGCCAAGTTCATCGGCCAGGCCAACGCCAGTGACCCGGCCATCTTCGAGAGGTTCTCGGAGGAGAACTTCCCCGAGTGCTTCCGCGAATACGCGGATCTCCTGGACTGGGACCAGTACTGGCACACCACGCTCGACACAAGCAACCCGCCCTTCTGGAAGTGGTTCGTGGGGGGGAAGCTGAACGCCAGCTACAACTGCGTTGATCGGCATCTGGCCACCTCGCGCAACCGGGCCGCGCTCATCTGGGTGCCCGAGCTCGAGTCGGAGGAGACAAGGACCGTCACCTACGGCGAGCTCTATGCCCGGGTCAACGAGTTCGCCGCCATACTCAAGGACTTCTGCGGCCTCAAGGCCGGTGACCGGGTCACCTTCCACATGCCTATGGTTCCGGAGCTGCCCGTTGCCATGCTGGCGGCCGCCCGCCTGGGCGTGATCCACAGCGAGGTCTTCGGAGGCTTCAGCGGGGCCGCCTGCGGGGACAGGATCGCGGACTCCGACAGCCATGTCCTGGTGACCATCGACGCCTACTGGCGCAACGGGCAGGTCTCGGACCACAAGGTGAAGGCGGACGAGGCCATCGCCCGGGCGGCGGAGCTCGGAGGGCGCATCGACAAGGTGCTGGTGTGGAGGCGCAGGCCCGGGGAGTATCTGTCGGCAACGCCGATGGTCCCTGGCCGCGACTTCTTCGTCGACGACCTGCTGAAGGAGTACAAGGACCGGATCGTGGAGCCGGTCTCCATGCCCGCCGAGGCGCCGCTCTTCCTGATGTACACCTCGGGGACCACCGGCCGGCCCAAGGGCTGCCAGCACTCCACCGGCGGCTATCTCGCCTACGTGGCGGGGACCTCCAAGTTCTATCAGGACATCCATCCGGAGGACACCTACTGGTGTTTCGCCGACATTGGCTGGATCACCGGCCACTCCTACATCGTCTACGGGCCGCTTGCCCTCGGGACCACCAGCGTCATGTACGAAGGGGTGCCCACCTTCCCCGACGCGGGCAGGCCCTGGAGGATCGCCGAGAGGCTGGGGGTGACCACCTTCCACACCGCGCCGACCACCATCCGCATGCTGCGCAAGCTGGGGCCCGACGAGCCGCCCAAGTACCGCTACGCCTTCAAGCACATGACCACGGTGGGCGAGCCCATCGAGCCCGAGGTCTGGCGCTGGTACTACGACGTGGTGGGCAAAGGCAAGGCGACCATCGTCGACACCTGGTGGCAGACCGAGAACGGAGGCTTCCTGGGCAGCACCCTTCCCGCCTTGCAGCCGATGAAGCCGGGGAGCTGCGGACCAGGGGTGCTCGGCGTCTATCCGGTCATCTACGACGAGAACGGGGACGAGGTGCCGGCGGGAAGCGGCCGGGCGGGCAACATCTGCATCCGCAATCCCTGGCCGGGTATCTTCCAGACCATCTGGAACCAGCCCGAGCGCTTCGTCCAGCTCTACTACGGGAAGTACAACCGCGACAAGGACAGCACCGACTGGCACGATTGGCCCTACTTCGCCGGTGACGGCGCCATGAAGGCCTCCGACGGCTACTTCCGCATCCTGGGGCGTGTCGACGACGTGGTGAACGTGGCCGGGCACCGGCTGGGGACCAAGGAGCTCGAATCCGCGGCGCTCACAGTGCCCGAGGTGGCGGAGGCGGCCGCGGTCCCGGTCATCGACGAGCTGCGCGGCCGGGTGGTGGAGATGTACGTCTCGCTCAAGCCCGGATACGTGCCCTCGGCGGAGATGGAGGACAAGGTCTCCAAGGCCCTGGAGACCCAGATCGGCAAGATCGCCCGTCCCAAGAGCGTCTGGATCGTGCCCGACATGCCCAAGACCCGTTCGGGCAAGATCATGCGCCGCGTCATCGCGGGCATCTCCAACTTCGGCGAGGTGGGGGATATCACCACCTTGGCCAATCCCGACGTGGTGGATACCATCCGCCATCACGTCCAAGCCAAGAAGCTGGCCAAGGGCGAAGTGGGCCGCGAGCTCACCAAGGAGGAGAGGGAGGAGATAGAGGCCTAC
>JAKAEN010000043.1 GCA_021818355.1 Actinomycetes bacterium
ATCGGGAAAGGCTGCAGGCGCACTCCCAGGTCCATGGCCATCTCCAGGAGCTCGGTGGGGCTGGCCACCTTGTACTCCTTGGCCAGAAGCTTGATCATCTTGGTCCCGGCCCCGCCGAAGTGGATCTTGCCCAGCTTCAGGTGGTCGGTTCCGCCTCGGTCCACCACCGACTCCATCTTCTGCATCCAGTTGCTGCCCGTGGTGCGCACCTCGTTGCGCTGCAGCACCCGCAGGCCCCAGAAGGTGAAGAAGACGTCGACCTCCAGGCCGGAGGCGGCGGCGGTGGTGGCCAGTATCAGAACCGGCCATACACGGTCCAGGTCGGAACTCCAGCAGATCATTGCCATCTTCTTGGCTCCCGAGAAGTCCTCCGAATTCTCGCTCATTGTCTTTCCCCCCTGTCTTGCCTTTGCCGCACATCGCGGCAAAGCCTGGTGCGAGCAGCCCTCTTCAGTCCGCGCAGCGGAAGCAGCGAAGGCCGGTCTCGTCGATAATGCGCCGGTAGTGCTCGAAGGCCTCCCCCGCCCCCGCCAGCCCGGCCAACTCCTGGGGCGACTCCATCTCGATCCGGGCGAACCAGCCCAGGCCGTAGGGGTCGCGATTGGCGGCCGCGATGTCCACCTCGAAGGCGGAGCGGTTGTCGGCCACCAGCACACCGGTAAGCGGGGAACGCATTGGCCCCACCCACTTGGCGCTCTCGATCACGCACAGAGGGCGCCCCCGCACCACCCTGCGCCCGGGATCCTTCCATCCGATCTGGACCAGGCGGCCGGAGCGGGACTGGGAGACGTCGGTCATCCCCACCTCCGCGCGGCCGCCTCCGAGGTCACGAACCCAGGTGTCGCTGTCGAGGTCGTAGACCACGTCCTCGGGAAATGCGCAACCTGCCCAGACCTCCATCGCCGATCACTCCGTGCAGGCGATTCCCTGGGAGTCGAGGAAGGCCTGATACTGGGCCACCCCATCGCTCCCGGTGACCAGCTCGGCGGCGTCTGCGTCCCAGTTCTCCGGGGCAAGGCGGGCAATCCAGCCTTCGCCGTACGGGTCGCTGTTCAAGAGTCCCGGATTGGCCACCAGGGCGTCGTTGATCGCGACCACCTGCCCCTCCACCGGGGAGGGAACCGGGCCGACCCACTTACCACTCTCAACCGTGGCAACGCTCTTGCCGCGCTTGATGGGCTTGCCCGCTCCTTTGGCGGTGACGGAGATGATGGTCTTGGCCATGTTCTGGGCCACGTCGGTCAGGCCCACCACCACCTCGGCCCCGTCCGGGCGCGCCCAGACGTGCTTCTCCACCACGTAGTAGAGGTCCTCCGGGATGTTGCACCCGTTCAGTGTCGCCAACTTAACCCTCCCTGGCCGGCTCCCCCCGGCCTCTTTTCGTCGGCCCCGCCTAGGCGGGGTCCTCCTCTCCACCCAGGACGTGTTCTCCCAGGTAATGCCCGAGCAGGATGTCCAGGCCCACGGCCCGGATCTCCTCCCGGTACTCCTCCGCGAAGTCCGCCCCCGCCCCTCGCCTGATCTCGCGGCGGTGACTCTCGGGGCAGGCGGGGCAGCTGACCACGTAGTACCAGCGGCCGCGCTCCGAGACGATCTCGACCAGCTCCGGATGGGCCGAGTCGAAGTGCTCGACCAGCTGGCGCGGGCTGCCCGTGAATCCGTCCGCAACGCAGGTGGCCACCTCGATCATGACTCGGGGGCCTCCTCCGAGGCGGCTCCCGCCAGGGCCAGCTCACCACTGGCCTCGGCGAAGAGCTCCACGATGTCGACCACCTTCATGCGGTCCTCGTTGCCGGTGGACTTCACCGCGTCGGAGAACATGGCGTAGTCCTTGGGGCAGGCCACCACGAAGTAGCCCACATCGAGTTCGGCCGCCTCGCGGATGCGGTTGGCACTGGGGCGCTCGGCCAAGACCGAGTCGTCCATCCAGATTCGGCCGCCGCCCGCGCCGCAGCAGAAGCTGTTGGTGCGGTTGCGCGGCATCTCCACCAGCTCGCAGCCCGCCGAGGTGATCACCGAGCGGGGAGCATCGAAGATGCGGTTGTAGCGGCCCAGGTAGCAGGGATCGTGGTAGGTGACCTTCTTATCCAGGCCCGCGAGCGACACCCTCCCCTCGGAGATGAGCGATGCCAAGAGCTCGGAGTAGTGCATCACCGGCTTGTCGAGCCCGTAGGCCGGATACTCGTTGCGCAGTGTGTTGAAGCTGTGGGGGTCGGTGGTGAAGATCTTCTTGAAGGAGGCCTTGGAGAAGGCCTCCATGTTCTTCTCCACCAGCATCTCGAAGAGGCCCTCCTCGCCGGCGCGGCGGACGTCGTTGCC
This sequence comes from Actinomycetes bacterium, assembly GCA_021818355.1. Lineage (GTDB taxonomy): Bacteria > Actinomycetota > Acidimicrobiia > Acidimicrobiales > Acidimicrobiaceae > Acidithrix. Next base: position 2,320 of record JAKAEN010000043.1, read on the forward strand.
GGCGTTGCGCTCGTCCTCGTAGAGGATTCCGAAGCTGATGCCATTGGCGGTGAGCACCCGGGCCAGGGTGCGGGAGATCTCCTGAAGGCGCTCGTCGAAGGAGGCGAAGTCGCCCAGGAACCAGAGGTACTCGACCTCCTCCTTGCGCGCGTCCGGGATAGGGATGTCGAGGCCCTTGGTCCAGCGCGCCCGCATCCGCGAGGACTTCCCGAAGGAGTTGCCCTGGGTGGCGATGTTCTCCAGCGCCGCCTGCAGGGTGGGGTCCATCTCGCCCGCGTCCACCAGGCTGCGCCGCAGCGAGACGATGGTGGGCACGTGCTCGATCCCGACCGGGCAGATCTCCACGCAGGCCATGCAGGTGGTGCAGGACCAGAGGGTGGCCGGCTCGATGACCTCTCCCGCCAGGCGCCCCTCCAGGTTCTTGGGGCCGCTCTGATCCGGGCGCTCCTCCCAGTCGAGGACCATCGGGATCCCCCGCTTGCGGTCCGCGTACTGGCGCAGGTCCAGGATCAGGTCGCGCGGGGAGAGCGGCGCGCCTCCGGTGCGGGCCGGGCAGACCGAGTGGCAGCGGCCGCACTTGGTGCAGGCGTCGAAGCCGAGCAGCTCCTTGGAGGTGAAGTCGGCGAAGTCCTGGTAGCCGGCGTGTCCGGAAGGGGGTGAAGGGAGCCGGCGGGTGTTTCCGGGATCGCGCACCGCCAGGTTGGCGGGGGCGGAGATCATATGCAGCGCCTTGGAGAAGGGCAGGTAGGCCACGAAGGCCAAGGCCATGAGGATGTGCACCCACCACAGCCAGAAGTGGGCGGTGCCCGCCGCGGAGCCGTGGAGGCCGAGCGCGCCGAAACCCGATCCCACCAGGTATCCGAGCCACGTCCAGCGCTCGAAGGAGGGGAAGCCGGCCGCGTCGATGCGCAGCCCCTGCAGCAGGATGCCGGTGAAGAGGATCAGTATCAGGCCGAAGATGAAGAGGTGGTCGCCCGCGGTCATCGCCGCGCGGGAGTAGCCGCTCCTCGGCTTCTGTGCCCGGGTGTAGTCGAGCGCCACCGAGGACTTGGTGTCCCGGATGCGGCGCACCGCCAGCCAGACCGCCCCCACGATCGCCGCCAGGCCGGCGGTGTCGAAGATGGCGTTGTAGCCGAGGTAGAACCAGCCCTTGAAGAAGGAGAGCTCCTTCCCGCCGAAGATGCGGGTCAGGTTGCCGTATACGTCGTAGTCGAGGCCGACGATGATGGTCGCGGCCAAGAGGCCCAGGAAGCCCCAGAAAAGAAGCAGGTGCGCGCCGCCGACCGCGTGGTTGCGGCGGCTGACCGTGCGGTTGGCGGCGATGTCCACCCCGGTCTGGGTGAGGGGCACCGGGGCCGAGACCCCGGGCTTCTCCAGTGGCACGCGCGCACGGCGGAAGCGGCTCGCATCGAGCGGCCGTCCCGCCATGTACTTCTTCACCCTTAGGCCCAGCCCCGCGAAGAAGACGACCAGCACCACCAGCGCGAGCAGGTAGAAGAAGACCCGCTCCAGATGTGTGGTGCCCCCGAATATCTTGCGGGTCTCAACCACCGCCAACAGCATCGCCTATCCCCCGATCAAGTCCAGGATCTCGGGAACCAGGTCGAAGAGATCCGCCGTGGTCCCGTAGTGCGCCACCTCGAAGATGGGCGCGGTGGCATCGGTGTTGCAGGCGATGATCAGCTCGGCCTGCCGCATTCCCTCGAGATGCTCGGGCGCACCGGAGATGCCGAGCGCCAGATAGATCTTGGGCTTGACCTTCTTGCCCGACTTGCCCACCTGATGGGCCTTGGGCAGCCATCCCTGGTCGATGACCGGGCGAGAAGCGGATAGCCCCGCCCCCAAGACCTCGGCCAGCTCCTGGGCGAGGTCGATGTTGGATTGGCTGCCGATGCCACGGCCCACCGAGACCAGCAGCTCCTCGGAGGTGATGTCCACCCCGGTCTTCTCCGGCTCGGTCAAGGCGACGTGACGCATGCGCACCTCGGCCGCCTCGTGAGCATGCGAGGTGGCATTCGCCACCCCGTCCACCCTGGTCGCCTGAGACGCGAAGGAGCCGGGGATGGCGGTGACGAAGGCGGGTCCGTCGCCCAGGTCGCACTCGGCCATCAGCTTCCCACCGTAGAGCTGGGCGACCGCCATGAGGGTGCTCCCCTCCACCGAGAGGTCGACCACGTAGGAGGCGAGCATCGAGCCCGACTGTGCCGCCAGGGCGCCACACAGGTCGATCCCGACCGTGCCGGTCGAAGCCAGCACCAGGCGCGGCTTGATCTGGGTCAGGAGCGCCGAGACCGCGCTCTCCCAGGCGTGGGGGTTGTAGGGCCAGAGATGCTCGCCCTCCACCAGATGCAGGTGGTCCGAGGCCCCCAGGCACTCGTGGCCCTCGGGACTTCCCACCACCAGGCAGTGCACCTCGCCACCCAGGGCGGAGGCGATCTCCTTGGCTTTGCCGAGCAGTTCGAAGGTGACATCCGGGTGGCCGCCGACCACCCTCTCGGCTATGACTACGACGTCGTTTTCTGCCATTTCAATCCTCCTAGGAAACGCTTACGCCCTTGGCGCGGATCAGCTCGACGATGCGCGCCGCCACCTCGGACGGCTTGTCGCCCAGCATCTCGGCGCGGCCCTTGGCCTCGGGGGCGAAGAGCCTGGTCACCTTGGGCGCCCGCGCGGAAGGTGCCTCCACCTCGACCACCTCGATGCCGCCAGCCGACATGGCCTGGCGGATGCGGGAGATGGGCACGTAGCGGGGAGCCTGTCGGGCGGCCTGTATGCCGAGCACCAGCGGGCCCGTGGCATGGGACGTGAGTGTCACGCCCCCTCCGAGCTCCTGGGTCACCTTGAAGCCGCTACCGTCGGGCTCGAGTCCGACCACCACCGCCGCGTGCGGCAGGCCCAGACGTGCGCCGAGCACCCCGGCCAGCTGGCCGTCCAGGTCGTCGGCCGCCTGCACGCCGGTCAGCACCAGGTCGAAGGACTCCTCTCGCAACCAGCGGGCCAGGATCTCCGCCCGAACGGCGGTGGGCATCCAGCCCTCGAAGCCGCAATCGAGCTTCACGGCGCGGTCGGCCCCCTTGGCAAGCGCGCCAAAGAGGGTCTGGTCGAAGTCGACGTCGTCGACGCCCACCACCACGACCTCCCCGCCGTGGGCCTCCTTGAGGCAGAGCGCCTCCTCGAGCGCCGCCTCGTCCCACTCGTTGGAGACGAACTTCACGAACTCCCTGTCGATGTCGGCGCCCGAGGCGTCGACCTCGAGCTCCTCCACCAGGTCGGCGATTTGCCGCATCGCCACCACGATCTTCATCGGTCACTTCCTCCTTGCACCATCAATCCATCCAGATCCAGTTCTCCACGTATCACCTGCAGGTCCATCCCCTCCGGAAGGAAGGGGTAGTCGCGAAAGCTCTCGGTCGGGCGGTAGGAGCCGTAAGGGCGTGTGCACCCCGGCTCCCCGTTCTCCCCGGGACAGCCGTCGGTCATGAAGGCGATCCCCTCCTCCACGACGTCCTCCACCGCCTCGCGGGGGGCGTCGATGTTCAAGAGCGAACCCTCCGAGTCGAAGTCGAAGGCCCGGCGCTGGTAGCCCTTCTCCTCGATCAACCGCTTGGCCAGCTGGATGCGCCGCCACCGCGAGATGGAGGACTTGGGGTGCTGGCCGAGGCGGGAGTCCGGCTCGGGGTTGAAACAGAAGAGATAGGCGAAGATCTCCCGCTCGCGCAGCTGGAAGAAGAGGTCGATCAGCTCGGCGTCGGTCTCCCCCAGCCCCACCACCGTGTGGCAGTTGACCTTCCAGGGGCCGAAGATGTCGCGGGAGTCGTTCACCACCGACCAGTACTTCTCCCAGGAGAGACCGGCTCCGCCGGCGGGCACCTCGGTGCGATGCCTGCGGAAGAGTTCCTCGGTGACCGCGTCGAGGCCGATGCCGATCATGTCCACGCCGATCTCGGCGAAGTGCTCCAGCTTGCGCCGGTTGAGAGTGGGTGGCGCCACCAGGATCGAAAGCGGGGTGGCCACCTTGGCGCGGATCGCCTCGGTGATGGTGACGGTGTCGCGATAGGCGAGAGGGCTGGTGACCATGGAGATGCACAGCCGGGTGAGGCTGGACTCCTTCTCTGCCATCCGGTCGACCAGCTCGCCGGTGCGGAAGAGTGGCCACTCCACCCGGATGAAGGACTTGTCCTCGTAGTCGCCCGGGCGGGTGCGCGCCAGGCCGCAGTAGGAGCAGTCGCTCCTGCAGCCGTCCTCGTAGTTGAGAAGCAGATTGATCCCACCGAAGGCGAAGTCCCGGGAGAAGCGCCCGGACCGGAACTGCAGGGCGATGGCCGAGGCGGCCGAGATGCGCACCCACTCCGGAGAGACCTGGGCCCCTTCTGCCTTCTCCCCCGTCCGGCGCAAGGTGACGGGGCGGGTGGGGTTCTCCAACAAGCTCACAGGGTTATCTCCTCCGGTATGTAGCAGGATCCGATTCGGCGTGGCCCGGCGGCCTCCGCGTGGGAAGCGTGCGCGGCACAAAGCTCGGCGGCGATTCCCGCCGGGTCGGCCAGCTCGGCGACGCCGGGTGTGGAGGCCAGGTGGCGTTCCAGCGCCCCCGGCTCCAGGACCGTCCAGCGCAGGGCCTCCTCGAGGACGCGGATCTCGCGGGTCACCTCGTTGAAGTCCCCCGCCACTACGGCGGACTTGATGATGTCACCCTGGCTGGCGGCGATGATGCGCAACGTCCCCAACGAGCTGCGCAGCTCGACCGAGAGCTCTCCGGCCGCTGCGGCGCCTTGGGCGAAGAGCCAGGATTCGGTGGCGTAGCGCTCACCGGCCAGGACCGCGGCGCGGGACTCGACGCATTCGTGGCCCTCGCCCAGGGCGGTCTCCAGGCCGAGCTGCTCCGAGAAGGAGGCGACCAGCGCCTCCTCGAGCGCCTCGCGCCCGACGCCGAGCGCCGAAAGGGTGGTGATCCGCTCCTCCACCGCGCGGCCCCCGTGGGCGGCAATCTTGGCGAGCGGGATGCGCAAGAGGGAGAGAAGCAGGTCGGCGTCGAGGTCGGCCAAGATGCTGGCGTGGAAGAGCAGGCCCTCACCGCTGCGGCAGAAGCCCACCCCGGCGATCTTCCTTCCCTCCACCTCGATGTCGTTCTTGCCACGCAGCTCGGCCCGGACGCCGAGCGCTCCCAGCGCTTCGATCACGCCCCGGGCAAAGCGGGACATGCCCTCCCGCGGGGTCTCGAAGCCGGTGACGGGTAGCGCGAGCGCTACGCCGAGCTGGTCGCGGCCCATGAGTATCGCCCCGCCACCGGTCGGCCTGCGGTTGACGGAGACCCCCAGGGCCAGCGCCATGGCCAGGTCGACCTCGTCCTCAAGGCGCTGGTAGCGCCCCACCAGGACCGCATGATCGGCGTAGTCGTAGAGGCGCAGGTGGGCCAAGGGAAGCTCGGCAAGGCCGGCCAGCTGGGCCATGGCCTCGTCGAATGCCAGCCCCCAGGCGGCCTCCACGCCGCTGTCGCGATGCAAGGCGAGAACCCGGCTCATACGGCCACCTCGGTCAGACCGTCGGCGATGCTTCCCGCCCAGCTCATCGAACAGCACCACTCGTAGAGCTTGGGGGTGAGGCCGCGCGAGGCGGCATAGGCGATGGTCCCCTCGGCGGGATAGGCCATCCCGTTCAGGCCCAGGTCCACCGCGGCCGCGTCGATCTCGGACTTGACGCCTCCCATGGGGCGCGCGCATCCCAAGTTGATGCGGGTGGTGGGCATGGCCGTGCGGGCGTCGGCGAAAAAGCCGGAGATCTCCCCCACCGAGGGCGGCTCCACGTTCTCCATCGGGGTGGAGACCAGAGGGGTCAGAACCACCAGGATCAGGGTGGAGACCGGATAACGGCTGATCATCTCGAGTGCGGCGTGCTCCCCCAGGAACCGGCCGTAGTGCAGGCCCAGGATGATGTGGGGGATGATGCGCAGTCCCCCCTCGGAGAGGAGCGAGAGGGAGGCGTCGAAGTCCGCGGTGGTGAGGTCCAGGTGGTATACGTCGCGGATGGTCTCCTCGGCGCCGATGATGTCGAGCATCACCCCGTCGACCCCGGAGCCGGCCAGGGCCTCGGCCAGACGCGGGGAGACCACGCCCGAATGCGCGATCACCGTCATGCCCAGCTCCTCTTTGATTCGGGGCACGTGGCGGAGGTGACGCTCGAGCGGAACCCCGCCGAGCTTGGTAGAGCCGCCCGAGATGAGCAGCCCCTGGCTGCCACCGGCCTTGAGGCGGGCGGCCACGTCGAAGAGGGTCTCCCCGAAGGGGACCGACAGCATGCCCTGCAGGACCTTGGTCTGGCAGTGGTCGCAGGAGAGCGCGCAGGCCGAGCCGGTCACCGATACGGGCAGGAAACGCCGGGGGTTGGTGGGCTTCCACTCGCTGGTCTGCCAGGTCTTCAGCCCCGGGGCGTAAAACTCGAAGCTGTCGTCGAAGTTCGCCGAGCGGATCTCCGCGGGAGAGAGCGCGATCATCGCGCCAGGACCCCCTGGGCCCGGTAGGCCGCCAGGCGCCGGGCGAAGGATTCGTTGAGGGCGTCCCCGGTCACCAGCTCGCCGAGTTCGCCGGGGTCGCTCATACGGATGGCCAGCAGCCAGGAGCCGTAGGGATCGGCATAGATCCGGGCCAGGTTGGCGACGGCCTCCTCGTTCACGGCCTCCACAACCCCGCTGACCGGCGCGGTTACCGGGCCGACGAACTTCTCCGCCTCCAGAGATCCCGCCGCCTGGCCGCGGGTGACTTCGCGTCCCGGCTCGGCCAGCACCAAGGCGGCCAGCGTACCGTTGATCTCGAGGCCGAGAGGGTCGTAGCCGACCTTGGCCACCCCGTCCTCGACGGAAAGCCACATGTCCGCCTTGGCGTCGTAGTAGAGATCGCCCCGCAGCTCGTAGCCCTCGACGTTCAGGCGCTTCATGCCCGCACCCCCTCGCTTTCCATCACCCCGGCGCGGGCGATGCCGCGCAGCTCCGAATCATCCAGCCAGCCGGCCCCGGCCAGTGCGGCCAGGGCCGCATGGACCTCCTCGCCTTCAACCGCCGGTGGGCGCTCGTCTCCAAGAGCCTCCAGGCCGGTCAGCCGCCCCCACTCGGCGGTGGCGAAGAAAGCCGGCGCGGAGGTGGTCCGAAAGATCGCATGCACTCCGGAGCGGATCTTCACCACCCGCAGCGCGCCCGGCGCCGGAGGGGGGAACTCGCCCTCCCTGGTCCATCCCGGGTCGGAGAGCTGGTTGTCCCAGGCACGGATGAGCTCCATCTCGCGGGCGTCGAGCTCGCCGGTCTCGTGCTCCATGCCAAGAGCCTCGGCCAGAGCCGCCGGAGCAGTGGCAAGGAAGGCGGAGGCGTCCGGTTCGCGGGAGAAGCAGCCGACGTAGCGGCGCATCAGCGCCTCGAGGCGCTCGGTGACTCTGGCCGAGCCGGTCCAGCAGATGCCGGCCGCGCGTGAATGGTTGAAGGCGGTTATCAGGTTCCCCACAACCGCCACGCCGTCGCCTATCTCTCCCGCGCCGTGACCGCAGACCTTGGCACCGGAGGCGGAGAGCTCTCCCGCCGCGTCCAGGTTTGCATCGACGCCGGCGGCGGCAAAGGCGGGGGCCAGCGGAGCGAGCAGTCCGGAGATCGCCTCGCCGCGCGAGGCGGGAAGGGAGCGCCGGGGCATGGTCACCTGGAAGAAGAGCTGGCGGGCGTCGAGGTAGACCGGACCGCCCCCCACCCGGCGGCGGAAGACCGAGAGCCCGGCCGAGCGGCAGTATTCGAGGTCGACCTCGGCGATGGAGCGCTGCATCCCGATGCCCACATAGGGTGCGGCCGGGCGCATGAACGAGAGCGTGGCGCGGCCGGTCTCCCCGGCCGCCTCGGCCAGCGCATGCCAGATGCTCTGGCTGCGCAGCGGGCTGACCGGCCCAAAGTCGAGAACGCGCAGCTTTTGGCCCATCTAGGCTCCCAATCCCAAGGCGGCAAGCCCACCGGTGGCATAGTCGAGCATCTCGGCGATGTCCATCACCGCCAAGTGGGAATTGCCGGTCGACTTGGCGGCGTCCTCGAACCGGGAGACCTCGTAAGGGCAGCAGACCGCCAATATCTCAGCCCCGGTCTCGGCGGCTTCGCGCACGCGGCGCTCGGAGAGGCGCTCGGAGAGATGGTTGGAGTTGAAGCCGTCCAGCCACATGCCTCCGCCGCCTCCGCCACAGCAGTATGAATTCCCCTTGCACCGCCCCATCTCCACGAACTCCACGCCGGGAATGGCCTCGATGAGGGTGCGGGGAGCGTCGTATTCGCCGTTGTGGCGGCCCAGGTAGCAGGGGTCGTGGAAGGTGACCTTCTTGTCGAGCGAGTTGACCAGCGGGAGCTTGTCGACCAGGTCGGCCAGGAGCTGGGTGTAGTGGAGCACGGGGTACTCGTGCCCGTGCTTGGGATACTCCTTGCGCAATGCGTTGAAGCCGTGCGGGTCGGGGGTGACGATGCGGTTGAAGCTGTACTTGGAGAGCGTGGCCACCACGTCCTCCATCAGTGCCTCGAAGAGGCCCTTCTCCCCGGCCAGGCGCTGGGAGTCCCCTATGGTCTTCTCCTCGGCGCCAAGTATCGCGAAGTCCACCCCTGCCAGGGTCAGCAGCCGGGAGAAGGCCTGGGCGGCCTGCTGGCCGCGGGGATGATAGCTCCAGTAGTCCTCCACGTAGAAGAGGACATCCACCTCGCGGGGGTCGCTCGCCAGCACCGGAACCTCGACGCCGGCCCCCTTGGTCCAGGCGTGCCGCCGGCGCGGGTTCTCCCCCAGCGCGTTGCCGTAGCGAAAGGTCTTCTCGAAGACCTGGGAGAGCTCGTCCGGAACGTTTCCCGAATCGATCGCCTTCTCGCGCACCGCCGGCATGATCTCGATCATGTTGACCTCCTTCGGGCAGACCCGCAGGCAGTTGGCGCAGGTTGTGCACTTCCAGAGCTCGTCCGAGGTGAAGAGATCGAGGCCGGTCTGCACCTTTCGGTGGATCTTGCGCGGCCCGTACTCCGAGACCAGATCCACCGGGCAGACAGGCACGCACTTGCCACAGCCGTAGCAGTACTCCAGGCTCTCTCCCCCGGAGAGCGCCGCGATGCGCCCCAGTCCCTCGTAGCTGTAATCGGTGAGAACGCGGGACTCGAACATGCGGTTCCAGCTTCCCGAGACGTCCCACTCGCGCCCCGACGCGGGGGAGATCACCGTTGCCTCGGCCAGCTCCACCGCCACCGGGGCCTGCTTCTTGCCTCCGACCGGCATCTTCGCTAGCTCCTCTCGCCGTTCCGCAGCCCGAGCAGCTTTCGCATCAGCTGGCCGAGCGGCGGCAAAATCTTGTTGAACTCCTTGGTCATGCGCATGGCGAGAACCGTGCCCATGTAGACGCCGTACACTCCGGCCAGCAGGACATCGGTCTCGAAGGGGAGCGGGCCTTCCCCCAGCATCCCCGCGGCCCGGGCCGCGTGCGCCACGTAGCCGGAGGCGAAGGCCAGCCGCCCGTAAGAGGCCGAGGCGTCCTCTCCGAAGAGGTCGTAATCCTCGTCGAGCAGCAGCTTTAGAGCGCCGGTCTCGGTGTCGGGGTTCCAGACCCAGGCTGTTGCCAGGCAGACCGACTCCGGCTCGAGGAAGTGCATCAGCTCCCAGGCCAGATCCGTTATTCCTGCACCTGCGCCGACCAGCGCCACCGAGAACGCGTCTGCTCGCAGGCAGGGATCGGCGGCGGTGTCGCCCAGGGCGGCAAGCGCGACGGCCAGCTCGGAGGGGACGGTGGTGGCTGAGAGCTCGCGGAGGCGGCGGCGGGTGGCAAAGGTCTCGGCGAGGAGCTCCTGCTCCGCGCCCGCCTCTCCGGCCGCCAGGCGGGCGAAGGCCGCCTGCACCCGTGCCGACTTGGCGGCCAGCTCGGCGACGATCGACTCCCACTCGCCGGGGGCGAGCTTCTCGGCGACCGCGGCGTGGAACTCCGCCGCGGCCTCGAGATCGGCGGGCTGGCTGCGCACGGCGAAACCCGCGATCGCCATCAGCGCAGGGCCCCTCGGGCCGATAGCGCCACCGCCGCGGCGCGCGCCCCGGCGAAGCCGCCGCTGGAGGAGCAGTCCTCCAGGTCGGCGGGGCCGAGGGAAGCGCCGGCCGCGAAGACGCCCTCGCGCGAGGTGGCCACCGTGTCCAGCGGGCCCTTGGGCGCCTCGATGAAGCCGAAGCGGTTCTGCTCGATCCCGAGCACCTCGGCCATCTTGCGCGTCCCGGGGCTGGGCTCCATGCCCACGGAAAGCACCACCAGATCCATGGGGACCTCCATCGGCCTTCCCATGGTGGTGTCCTCGCCGCGCACCAGGAGACGCCCGTCCTTCGGCAGCACTTCGGTGATGATGCCTTTCACGTACTGGACGTGGTGCTTCTCCTGGGCGGGCCAGTAAATCTGGGTCTCCCAGTAGCCGTACATGCGCATGTCGATATAGAAGATGAAGACCTCGACGCCCGGCACGGCCAACCGAACCTCGGTGGCCTCCTTCGAGGCGACGCCGCAGCAGACCTTGGAGCAGTACTCGTTGCCGATCTGGCGGTCGCGGGATCCGACGCACTGTATGAAACAGACCCGCTTGGGCTCCTCGCCGTTGGAGGGGCGCGTAACCCGGCCCTCCTTCAGCATCGCCTCCAGGTCCTGCAGCGCGATGACGTCGTCGAATTCGTAGTAGCCGTAGAGCTGGGTCTCGCGGCCCGGGTCGAAGTGCTGGAAGCCGGTGGCCACCACCACCGCGGCGACCTCGATGCTCTCGGTTCCGCCGGGTCCGTCCAGCTCCAGCGTGAAGTCGCCCGCCTCGCCGGAGCAGCCGGCGACGGTGGTGTTCAGGCGCACCGAGACTCCGGGGTGGGCGAGGGTGTTGGCTATGACCTCACCCATCGCCTCCTCGGCGCTCCGCAGGTACGGGGTGATCGAGGCGTAGTTCTCCTCGATCGGCCGCCCGCCCAGGAAGCCGAGCTTCTCGATGATCACCACGTCCGCGCCGACCGAGGCCGCCGAGGCCGCCGAGGCCAACCCGGCCGGTCCGCCGCCGATCACCGCCACAGTAGAGCTAGCCAATTTCGCTCCCTCTTCCTTTCTTCGGATTTCCCGCAGGCCTTGGCGGGCTAGACGCCCGTATCGGCCCAGGTCAGGTACTGCTGCTCGCCGGATTCCAGCCGCTTCAGGTCCTCCTGGAACTCCGCCCATGCCTTCTCGTGGTCGATGCCCATCTTCTCGAGCAGCGGCCGGAAGTCGGTGGAGTGCCAGTGCAGCTGGCACACCTTGTAGGGGTGGGCGCCCATGGAGAGCGCGGCGAACTGGGCCTCGGACATTACCGGGACCCCCACCTTGCGGTCATGGGCGCGAGTGGCGAACTGGCTCTTGTCCAGAGCGGTCACGCAGCCGGTGTCATGGGTGAGGACCACGTCGGGATTGGCCTCCTCCCGCATCACCTCGATCTTGCGCAGGGTCGCGAACGAGCGGGTGAAGTCGCGCTGCACCAGGATGTGGCGGAAGCCGAAGCCGCAGCAGTCGAAGAAAGTCGAATAGGTCTTGAGCTCGGCCCCCAGCGCCTGCACCAGGCCGGAGACCGCCGCGGTCCGCTGGCCGTGCCAGACGTCGGGGTCGTAGATCGCGTCCCCCTCCACCAGCTTGTAGTAGTGGCAGGCGGGATGAACGGTGACCGCCACCTGGGAAAGGTCGAGCACCGAATTGGCCGCGATCTCATCCCGCATGGCGTACAGCCATTCGGAGTAGTGGACGATCTCCTCGGGGATCACCATCTCCTTGCCCAGCTTCCCGAGCACCTTGCGCACCTGGGCGCGCAGCTCGGGCTGATGCAGGAGCTCGGCGCGCACCTCCTTGTAGTGGCCATAGGAGGTGCCGCAGTGGATGAGCGGGAAGTACCCGGTCTCATAGGCTGCCGCGAAGTTGCGCAGGGCCACGGCCGCCTGGGCCGCCTGGTTGGAGGTGGCGCTGGCGTAGTAGTTCCACGCCGTGCAGGA
>JAKAEN010000297.1 GCA_021818355.1 Actinomycetes bacterium
CTTCGCCAGTTTGAGGCCGTTGCAGAGGTGGATCCGGTCGCGCTCCAAGTTGGCCCGGCTGCTGGAACGTCCCGTGGACCCGCTGGCGATGCTGCCCATGTCCACCGACAGGCGATATCTGGCCGGCCAGGTTGTGCTGGTCGGCTACGGCCGGGTGGGTAGGCGAATAGGGCTGACACTCTCCGAGAGCGGCATCCCCTATGTGGTGGCCGAGCAGAACCGCGAGATAGTCGAGCGCTTGCGGTCCAAGGGGATCCCCGCCGTATCGGGAGACGGCTCCGACCCGGCGGTGCTGATCCAAGCCCATATCGCGAACGCCAGCATGCTGGTCGAGGCCACGCCCGATACCTTCGACGTGCGGCAGATGATTGAGATAGCGCGCACCGTCAATCCCGGGATCGAGACGGTGGTGCGCACCCACAACGAGGAAGAGGCCGGACTGCTCGAGCGTGAGACCGCCGAGAAGGTCTTCCTCGGCGAGGAGGAGCTGGCCAAGGGCATGAGCCGGCACGTTCTGGAGCGATACGGCAAATCGGCCTGATCTCGGGCTGCCCTAAACGCCACAGCAGAGAGCCAGGCCCGGAGAGTGCCGGTTAGAGCGGCTGTTCGATTTCGCTTCCCCCATCCCAGACCGCTCCGACTTGGCGGAAGTATCCACCGATGTACTCCTCGACGGTCAGCTGCGCCAGCTCCTCCGTCGGCGACGGGAACAACTCGAGCGCCGCGCTTCCCCTGTAGGCAGGGCCCGCCTCGAAACGTGCCGAGCCGGAGACGATCAACTCGTTGAGACGGTCGGGAGAGCCCTTGACGATGCCGGGCAGTATCCGTGAGTGGAGCATCGGCAGCGCATTTACGAAGCCATTCGACTCGGACTCCTCCTCCAGGGTGACGACGGCCTGGGCGAGGCGCCGGTCACCTGCCGCCAAGGTTGCCCCAAATACCGCGCCGGGGCCCACTGTGGGGGCTGCGAAAGCGGAGAAGTGCGGGCGTGTCTGATGGATCGATCCGAGCTTCTTCGGATAGCCCTGGTGCAGCCCCCGCGCGATAGCGAAGTCCTTGTCAACCCAGATGTAGACACAGCGGGAGTAGGTCTTGCCCCTATAGGAGCATCGCGCCACCACGAACGCCTCTTTGTACTGCGAGCGCACCGGGTCGAGCAGCTCCTCCCGGCTCTCGGAGCACGACTGCCAGTCGGCCCATATCATCGCCACCGCTCCCGGGTCCTCGGGCGCGAGGTCGACGCCTGCGGGCAGCAATGCGGCAACCTTGGCCGGATCGGTCCGGTACTCCACCGTCAGCAGGTCACCCGAGTAGTACCAGGGCGGTGAGGGAATGATGGAGGCGGTCCCGGTCGTGGTGCGGGGATAGAAGAAGCCGGCTTGAGCGGGCAAGTTGGGTCTCCTTGACTCCGTGGTTGGCGGTCGCCGGGGTCCCCGGCCCGAGCGTCATTCGCGTGCAAATGACCTCTCCAACGATATCAACTTGTGCGGTGCAACCAAGGGGAACGTGTCCCCGAATACCGAACAGTCTGCTCAGCCACGATGCTTGGCCAGGAACTCCTCCAGGAGCCGGTTTACCGCCGGCGGCTTCTCCTGCTGGATCCAGTGCCCACCCTCGGGGATCAGCTCCACACCCTCCAAGGAGGCGAAGCGCTCCCTCATCGATTCCAGGTTTGCCTTCGCGCCGGGGAAGTTGACGACCGGGTCAAGCTGACCGGCAACGAAGAGAGCGGGCGGCTCGATCTTCTTCCCCTCCCATGGGGCGGTAAGGCCCCAGTTTCGGTCCATGTTCCTGTAGAAGCTGAGTGGGCCGGCGAAGCCGTTGCGTCTGAATCCGTCGGCGAACTGGCGCAAGTCCAGGGGCGAAAGCCAGCTCATCAGCTCCACCGGCGGCTCGGGCAGCGAGTCCAAGAGGCTCTTGCCGGGCAGCTTCGTCAAGGTTGAGATCCCGTGCTTGAGGCCGGCCTCTCCGGATACCGCGTAGAAGAGGGCGGCCAGAGATCGGCTAACGTCCGCTTCGAGCTCCGCCTCGGCCACGCCAGGCTCTTGGAAGTAGACCTGGTAGAAGCCCTCCCCCACTCTTTGGCGCAGGATGCGCATTGGCGGGACCGGCGGCCGGGCCGCGTAGGGAACGCTCAGCCCCGCGACCGCGCTCACCAGGTCGGGGCGGAACAAAGCGGTGTGCCAGGCGATCGAAGCTCCCCAGTCGTGCCCCACAAGGGCAAACGGGCCCTGTTGGAGCGCGCCGGCCACAGCGATCACGTCGCCGGCCAGGTGCATGGCTGTGTAATGCTCCGTCCCGGCCGGGTTGTCGGAGAGTCCGTATCCGCGGTTGTCGATGGCGACGCAGCGCCATCCACGGGAGGCAAGGTGATCGATCTGGTGGCGCCAGGAGTACCAGCCCTCGGGAAAGCCGTGCACGAGAACCACCAGCGGCCCGGACCCTGCCTCCACGAAGTGGATCCGGACGCCGGAGGAGTCGACGTATCCCTCGCTGAGCTGCACAGTCCGCCCCTTTCGCCCTTGAGCCTGCGCTCTCACAAGGATACGCACGCCAACCTCGACGTGGGCCTTAACCCGCAACGAGATCGATGCTTCGCAAAGGGCGGGCCTTCGTGCCGTAGGGGGCTCAGTGGGACCGGCCGGCTGTGGAAGGGGGAAGTCCGGCGCTGAGCCGAGCGCGGTACCGGTGCACAAGTACCATATGCGCATGGATTCCGGGGGACCACAATTCACGCCAGCCGATCACCGCTCCGTCTCGACATGGCAGCAGCCCGACCCCCCGCATGCCTCGCCGTCGCGGAGCGAGGCCATAGACCGGCTCGCCCGGCGTATCCTCCGGCTTTCGCCCGGCCGTCTGAGGGTGGCGGTCGATGGCCGTACCGGCGCCGGCAAGACCATGTTCGGCCATGAGCTGGGTGCCGCGATCCGCCACCGAGGGCGACCGACGCTGCGTGCGTCTCTCGATGACTTCAAACATCCCTG
>JAKAEN010000044.1 GCA_021818355.1 Actinomycetes bacterium
GCGGCCTGTACCGCAACTTCCTGCTGGTCACGCAGATGCTCTCGCCGATCCTGCTGGTACTCCGAGGGGCGCATGGCCTATCCCCTGGTCAACGGAGCGGCTTCGTTCGTGATCTACAAAAACGGTACCGCCGACGTGGTCAGCTGGACCGACGGCCTGAAAGTTCCCTCCAACGTCGCCTCGGTTCGCCAGAACCTCTCCATGATCGTCGACGGCGGCAAGGTGAATCCGGCGGTCTACTCCGGCAACTTCTCCGACTGGGGCGCAACCGTCAACAACGCCGTGATGGTGTGGCGTTCGGCGGTGGGCGTCACCAAGGATGGCGCCATCATCTACGCCTCCGGTGACGGACTCTCGGTCGGCGAGCTCGCCCAGGTGATGCTCCGGGCCGGTGCGGTGCGGGCCATGGAGATGGACATCAACTCCTACTGGACCGACTTCTTCTACTTCAACCCGCCCAACAACGGCCTGGCCAACCCGACCAATGCCTCCAAGCTGGTCTATAACATGGTCCGGCCGCCGCAGCGGTACTTCGAAGGGACTGCCCGCGACTTCATCGCGGTCTTCGCCCGCAGCCTGGGCTCGAATACCTCTGCAAATTCCGGTGCCACTGCGTCGGCGGGCTGAGCGCCTTTCGGTGTCGATGCGGTTGCGCCCACGGATGGGCTTGCCGGACGGCAAGTCCGGCCGGTTAGCCTGTCCCGGCCACCGATCTGGAAGTTGAGTCGGTAGCGGTGATGCGGCTCGGCCGCCGACCGCCTGATCAACGTTCTTCCCGGAGCTCCGATCGTCGCTGTCGGTGGGGCAGCCGATCTGATCGGACGGAGCTTCCAGGCCACCAACGAGGCGATCTCCCGCCTTGCTGGTGGCGATATCCTTCGCCAGGCCAAGGTCGGGCGCCGTCACCGCGCCTTCGAGGGCCGGAGCAGATCCGGCTTTTTACTGACCCGGGACCACGACTGGCAAGTCCTGGCCGCGACCCCCGCTCTTCGGCGCCGGTCCGCACCGTCCCGCACCGTCGGTCGCGCTGACGATAGCTCCCCGGTCGTTTGCGGCGGCGGCCACCTGTTGACGAGGTCCGACAAAGTGAAGCGCCCGGCGTTTGATGCAAAGTCCAGTCGCTCGCCGTGGCCTTGCGGGATCGCGTCCTGCCGGAGGGTGTGTAGGCGGCGAACCCGGTCGGGAGAGGCGGAGAATCTCAGAGCCTGGTCCCGCTGCCGGGATGGCGGGCCGAGCTAGGCGCCGGCCTCGATCTCGTCCAGGACCTGAGAGAGGGTGTTCCAGGCCAATGTGGCGCACTTGATGCGTACCGGGAACTTCACCACCCCTTGCAGGGCGGCCAACTCTCCCAAGGTGCGAAGGTCGGCCGGGGCCGCCTGATCTTCGGCTTCAGCCCCCAGCGAAGCCTCGTGGATGGACATCATGTTCTTGAAGGTGCGGATGGCGTCGCGCGCCTCGGCAACAGTCTTGCCCTTGACCGCCACCGTCATCAGCGATGCCGAGGATCTGGAGATGGAGCAGCCCTGGCCGCTCATCTTGATGTCGACGATCTTGTCGCCTTCATTGGCCACGTAGACGGCCACCTCGTCACCGCAGAGTGGGTTGTAGCCCTCGGCGCGATGCGCCGGCGGAGTGTCGAGCTGCCCCGAGTTGCGGGGGTTCTTGTAGTGGTCCAGGATGATCTCCCGGTAGAGGTCTTCGAGTCCCTGCATGTTTAGGCTCCGTCTCTGATCCCCGGCGCATGCCTGCCCTTATGCGGGCACGACCTTAGCCGAAGAAGCTCCTGGTGGCGGCGATGGCCTCGATGAGGCCCTCCACGTCGGACCGGTCGTTGTAGATGTAAAGCGATGCCCTGGCGGTGGCCGCCACCCCGAGCGTGCGCATTAGCGGCTTGGCGCAGTGGTGGCCGGCGCGCACGCACACGCCGAACTGGTCGAGCACCTGGGAGATGTCGTGCGGGTGCACGTCACGGTAGGCGAAGGAGAGCACTCCACCGCGGTCGAGCGGGTTCCTGGGGCCGTGCACCACCATGTCCTTGCCGAAGGCCTCCTCGAAACGCCCCAAGGCGTACTCGGTGAGGGCGATCTCGTGAGCGCGGACCTTCTCCATGCCCAGGGCGGACAGGTACTTGACCGCGGCGCCCAGCCCGATCGCTTCGGCGATGGGCGGGGTGCCCGCCTCGAACTTGTAGGGGAGCTCATTGGGCGTGAAGCCGTCAAGCCGGACGTCGAGGATCATGTCGCCGCCTCCCAGGAACGGGGGCATGCGCTCCAGCAGCTCCGCCTTGGCCCAGAGGACGCCGATTCCGGTCGGGCCGAGCATCTTGTGACCGGTGAAGGCAAGCATGTCCACGCCCAGGTCCTGGACGTCGGTGGCGATGTGGGGAACGTACTGGGCTCCGTCCGCCGCCACCAGAGCGCCGGCGGCATGGGCCCTGGCCGCGATCTCCTTGACCGGATTCAGGGTGCCAAGGACGTTCGAGCACAGGGTGAGCGAGACCAGCTTGGCCCCGTCCAGCTTGGCATCCAGGCCATCCAGGTCCAGGTAGCCATCGGCGTCATGGTCGATGTAGACGATCTCGATCCCCAGCTGGTCCTTGACCATCAACCACGGGACCAGGTTGGCGTGGTGTTCCATCTTGGTCAGCACAACCTTGTCGCCCGGGGCGAGGATGCCGCGCGCGAAGGAGTTGGCGACCAGGTTCAGCGACTCGGTGGCGTTCTTGGTGAAGACGATCTCGCGGGAGGGGTCGGGAGCGCCGATGAAGGCGCCCACGGCGCCACGCGACTCCTCATACTGGGCGGTGGCACGCTCGGCCAGGCCGTAGACCCCGCGGTGCACGTTGGCGTGGGTGGTCTCGTAGTACTCGTCCATGACCGCCAGCACCTGGATGGGCCGCTGCGAGGAGGCCGCGGAGTCGAGGAAGTGCAGTGGCTTCTCGCCGTGGCGGTCGAAGATGGGGAAGTCGGCGCGGATCTTTGCCACGTCGAGGGTGTCGGCGGCGGCAGCGGTTTCCTGGGTGGTCATGGTCTCCAACCTTCGTATCCCTCCCGCTCCAGCTTCTCCACGATCTCGATCCCTCCGCTCTCGACAATGCGCCCGTTCATGAGGACATGCACGTGATCGGGGGAGATCTCGTCAAGGATGCGCTGGTAGTGGGTGATGAGAAGCACGGCCATGGCCGGGTTGGTCTTGCGCACCTCGTTGATGCCGCGGGAAACCACCCGCAGTGCGTCGATGTCGAGGCCGGAGTCGGTCTCGTCCAGGATGGCGATTTCCGGCTCCAGGAGGGCCAGCTGCAGTACCTCGTTGCGCTTCTTCTCGCCACCCGAGAAGCCTTCGTTCAGGTAGCGCTCGGCGAAAGAGGGGTCCATGCCCAGGCGGTCCATCCACTCGAGCATCGCGAAGCGGACCTCCAAGGCGGAGACGTCGATCCCCTTTCGCGCACTCATGGCCTGGCGCAGGAACTGAACCACGGAGACGCCGCTGATGGCTTCGGGGTACTGGAAGGCCAGGAAGATCCCCGCCTTGCCCCTCGCCTCGGTGCTCCACTCGGTGATGTCCTCGCCCTTGTAGAGGATGGAGCCCGCGGTGACCCGGTAGTCGGGATGCCCCAGGAGGGTGGAAGCGAGCGTGGTCTTGCCGGAGCCGTTCGGGCCCATCATGGCGTGGATCTCACCGGGATTGACGACCAGGTCGACTCCGGCGAGGATCTCGGTCTCCTCGGTGGCGACGTGCAGGCCGCGCAGTTCGAGCAAAGGGGTATCCATGACCTAGAGTTTAGACGTCACCGCCGCCGATTTCCCCTATCGCCGTAGTGTAAATCAGGCCTCCCAGGCCGAGGTTATGGAGCTGATGTCCGGATCGTGCGGCTCGGGCGTGATCCCCTCGGCGATGGTGCCGAAGTAGAGGAAGCCGACGATGAAATCCGTCTCCTTGATCCCGAGCGCCGCCTTCACCCTGGGGTCGTAGGCCGGTTCGCCGGTCCGCCATATGGATCCGTAGCCGAGCGAGGTGGCGGCCAGCAGCATGTTCTGGGCGGCCGCCGCCGCCGCGGAGATGATCTCCTGCTCCGGCAAGGAGATCTCCTCGTTGCGGACAGCTGCCACGGCAATGACCAGGGGAGCGCGCGTGAAGCGGTTGCGTTCCTTGTCGAGCTGGCCCGGAGTGGGCTGAAGGCCCTTGGCCGCCAGGCGATCGATGAGCGCCTCGGTCAGCAGAGCGCCGAACTCCTCCCTGGCCTTGCCCTCGAAGACCACGAACCAGAAGGGCCTGGTCAGTTTGTGGTCGGGTGCGGCGGCGCCCGCGCGCAGGATGGTGATCAGCTCTCCCTCGCTGGGTCCGGGAACGCTGAGCCTCCCAACCGAGCGGCGCGAGAAGATGGCGCGTATGGCGGCGTTCGGCTGTGTCCTCAAGGCGGGCTTTCTTTGTCGGGGTGCCGGGATCCGCCCCTGTTCAAGAGGCTTGCTCACAACCTAGCCCCGTGCGGTGCTCACCAGCCCCGGGCCACCCAGGCCTCGAGTTCGGGCGACTCCGCACCTACGGTGGTGGCGCGGCCGTGACCGGGAAGCACATGGGTTTCCGGGTCGAAGCGGGCGAAGATCCGCCTGTCGATGGACTCGATAATGGCGGCGAAGTCGCCCCCTGGGAAGTGCGTCGCGCCCGGGCCGCCCGGGAAGAGGGTGTCCCCCGTGAAGAGGAGCGGGGTGCCGGGGACGTAGAAGCACATCGAACCGGGAGTATGGCCCGGGGTGTGGATCACCTCGATCTGCAGCCTGCCCACGGCGATGCGCTCGCCATCGGTGAGGGTCTCGTCGTAACCCTCGAGCATCGAGGCGTCCTCGGCGGCCACCGCCACCTGATAACCGGCGTCGCGGACCTGGGGCACGGCGGCGATGTGATCCCAGTGGCCGTGGGTTTCGATCACCCGGCGCACGCCCAGCTCGCTGCAGAGCTCGAGCAGCCGCTCGTGCTCGTTGGCGGCGTCGATCATCACCGCCTCGCCGGTGGCCCGGCACCGGACGATGTAGACGTTGTTGTCGACCGGGCCGACCGATAGCTGGTGGACCTCGACGGCGGCATCGACATAGGAAGGTGTGCTGGCCATGGCAGCCTCCGCGCTAGGGGCTTCTTCCTAGGGAGGCTAGCGCCGGTGCGGCGCGGGCGGCCGCTATTCGCGCTTTGCTGGGCAAAGGCCGTGCTGGTTGGCTAGATTTGCCATTGGTTTGGAAGCAAATCGTCGCCGCCCGGCAGGAGTGTGGAGAGTAAATGAACTTCGCTTTTTCGGAGGAGCAGGAAGAGCTGCGCAGAGCGGTGCGCCGCTTCATGGAGGACAAGTCCCCCGTGACCGAGGTAAGACGCCTCATGGAGACCGCCGAGGGTTATGACCCCGCGGTCTGGAGGCAGCTTGCCGAGCAGCTTGGCCTGACCGGGCTTGCCATCCCCGAGGCATACGGCGGCTCCGGCTTCAGCGCCGTGGAGCAGTCCATCGTCTTCGAGGAGATGGGCAGGGCTCTCTACTGCGGCCCCTACTTCGCCACCGTCGCCCTTGCAGCCAACCTCCTGCTTTCCAGCGGCGACGAGGCCGCCCAAGCCGAGTACCTGCCCGGCATCGCGGCGGGCGAGACCATCGCCACATTGGCGGTCACCGAGGAGGACGGCGGCTGGGGCATCGACTCCTTCGCCACCTCGGCCGCCCCCGCCGGGGAGGGCTACGCCCTGACCGGTTCCAAGTCCTACGTCATCGACGGCCAGAACTCCTCCCTCTTCCTGGTCGCGGCGACCGCCCCGGGCGGCGTGTCCGTCTTTGCGGTCGAAGCCGGCGCGCCCGGCCTCTCGGTCGAGGAGATCCCCACCTTGGACCAGACGCGCAAGATGGCCCAGGTCAGCTTCTCGAACACGCCCGGCCGCCTGGTCGGGGCCGAAGGTGCCGGCGAGGCCATCCTCACGGCGACGATGGATCTCGCCGCGGTTGCGCTGGCCGCCGAGGAGGTGGGCGGAGCCTCACGGTGCCTCGAGATGTCCGTTGACTACGCCAAGAGCCGCATACAGTTCGGCAGGGCCATCGGCAGCTTCCAGGCCATCAAGCACAAGTGTGCCGACATCCTCCTGGAGGTGGAGTCGGCCAAGTCGGCGGCCTACTACGCGGGCTGGGTAGCGTCCCAGGATTCGGAGGAGCTTGCGGTGGCGGCACCGCTGGCCAAGGCATTCTGCTCGGATGCGTACTTCCAGGCCGCCGCCGAGAACATCCAGATCCACGGCGGCATCGGCTTCACCTGGGAGCACGATGCGCATCTCTACTTCAAGCGTGCCAAGGCCTCGCAGCTGCTATTCGGGGACTCCGCCTACCATCGTGCCAAGCTGGCCGACCGGGTCGGCATCTAGCCGCTCGCGACAGCACCGGGGACCGGTCCGCAAGGGCGCCGCCTCGAGGCGGCGCCCTTGGCTTATTGTCCGGCTCTCCCGAGGCGGCCCCATGTGGCCGGGCCCTGTTTCTTAAGCGTCCCCGAGCCCGGGGAAGGGCTCATGCCATCGCCTCGGCCGGAGATTGGACCGGCTCAAGGTGGCACTCGGCCTAAGGCCGTTCCCCCTTCGGCGCCAGGCCGGCTCTTCTCGATCTTTGTTCTGGTAGGGCATAGAATAAATAGCCTGCCCGGACTTGGAGCCCCCGGCTTCGCCGGGGCTGATGTCGCCGGCAGGGCCTTATCCCGCCATCCCGGAAGGAGCTCGATGTCGGCCATCACGTTTCAAGGAATTCACCACCTCGACCTCTCCGTGGTCGACGCCGAGGCCAGTGCGGCCTGGTATGAAAGGGTGCTGGGCCTCCGGCGCCTGCGCCGGGCGGAGTTTCCCGGGCGGACCATGATCGTCCTCTTCCACGACCACGCCCGCCTGGTGATCGGGCTGAATCAGCACCAGGCCTCGGATGGCTCGGCATTCGACGAGCGCAAGACCGGGCTCGACCACGTCGGCTTCACTGTCGGGAGCCGGGAGGACCTCGACGCCTGGCAGGCGCGCCTGGCCGAGGCGGGCGTGGAGCACTCGCCGATTGCCGACGTCGAGTCGGGCTCCGCGCTGGTCTTCCGGGACCGGGACAATATCCAGCTTGAGATGTGGTGGCCGCGGCCACGCCCTTAGCCGCCCCGGCGCGCTCCCCCCGGCTCCTTGCGCCGATCAGCGCCACTCGCCACCTGGTCGGCGCCGCGGCCGACTGGCTAGTTTCTAGGAAAAGGAAAGTGCGAGACAAGGAAGCGGCATGAGCGAGAACGAGTACCATCAGATCCTCACCGACCTGGGAGAGCCGGTCAAAGAGCTCCGGTCCCACATACCCGAAGTGTGGCGGGGCTTTGCCGAGCTGCACCGCGCCGCTCTGGCCGACGGTGCCGTGCCGGCCGCGATGAAGGAGATGGTGGCCGTGGCCATCGCCGTTGCGCGCGAGTGCGACGGCTGCATCGCCAGCCATACCCGTGGAGCGGCGCGCAAGGGGGCCACCCCCGAGCAGATGGCCGAGGTCCTTGGTGTCACGGTTCTCATGCTCGGCGGCCCGGGCACCGTCTATGGACCGCGCGCCTGGGAGTCCTTCATGGAGTTCTATCGGGCGATGCATCCCGAGGCGGCTTCCTAGCGGGCCGCCTCCCGAGCCGGGGGTCCACGTGATCGTAAAGCTTCCAACCAGCGGTGGCGAGTGCGAGCTGCTCGTCGTCAACGAGTCGCGCTCAAGGGGCTCCAATCAGGTGCCGGAACTCGGCGCGCTCTTGTGCTACGGCGCGCCGGCCGCGGCGCGTGTCAGCGGGGTGGAGGCCGACTACTTCCTGGAGGAGCAGGTGAAGCGCCTCTCCTCCTCCGCCGACGTGCTGGCGGCGGTGCTGGTCCCCTCCGGTGTCGGCAACTCGGGCGGCACCTTCTCCCCCCTGCGCTGGCGCCAGGACATGTCCACGGCCGTGGAGTACCTGACCAGCGAGGTGGGAGTGCCCGAGGTCTGCCTGGTGGGGTACGAGCTGGCCAGCATCGAGGCGCTGTCCCTTGGCCCCGACCTGGACAAGGTCGCCGGTGTGGCCACCATCTCCACTGTCGCCACCCTCCCTCCCTATGGCCTCTCCAGTGAAGCTCTTGGCGAGCAGCTGAGGAGCCTGGGGGTGGCGGTACCCGCCTCGGAGGAGTCGATATCCGCCTGGACCGGGGAGTTCGCCGTTCTCGATCCTGCACGTACCGCGCCCCGCCTGGGGCGCAAGCCGTGGCTGGTCGTTCACGGCCAGGACGACCAGGCCATCTCCGAGACCCGCGTTCGTCAGCTTCTCGAAGAGGTGGCGGGCATCGGGGAGCTCCACGTGGTCACTGCGGGCGGCGAGTCCTTGCGCGCCGATCCCCGGGTGCTGGCTCTCCTCGTGGGCTGGCTGGACCGCATTCGCGGCTAGCTCTCCGGGATCTCCGGCCAAGTCAAATGCACGGGCCTGGCGGTCTTGATAGGCTTCGCCGATGACAACCGGGAAGGCGGCATTGGTGCTCTTCACCTGCGGCGCCCTCGTGGCCGGTTGCGGCTCGGCCGGCTCGGCGAGCAGGACCACCGCGGCCACCTCTCGCGCTTCGCACGAGCTGAAGACCCCGCTGAACGCGGCTCTCGCCTGGTTTCGCGCCATCGACGCAAAGGACAGGCGCCAAGTACTTGCCGCCTTCGCGCCCGGGAATTCCTCCGCCACCAGCTGGAGCCAATGGGGCGTCGACTCCTGGCCCACCTTTTCCGCGGTGAAGTGCAAGGAGGAGTCACGAACGCCGTCCGCTGCCACCGTGGCCTGCACTTTCTCCGAGAGCCAGGCGCCTTCGGCGGGCAATAGGGTCAGCTTCTGGACCGTATCCTTCATGCGAGCGCCCCAAGGACGGTGGCTGATCGACAACTACGGGCAGGGCTGATCGCCTCGATCGGCCACGGTGCCCGGCCGACCTCCTGATTGCCGGCTCGTCGCCGGCCGGCTACGCGGCGGTCAGCTCGCGGTCGATGGCCAGGCGCAGCTCGTGGGCGGCCGTCTCCGGATCGGGCGCGTCCGCGACGTAGCGGACCACCACGAAGTGCGCCGCTCCCGCCGCCACCAGCGGCGCGATCCTCTCCGGGGTGACCCCGCCGGTAACGAAGACCGGCAGCTTGGAGCGGGAGGCGGCCAGTCGAAGGTAGTCGAGGCCGGTGCCGGGGCGTCCCGGCTTGGTCGGGGTTGCCTCCACCGGTCCGGCGGAGAGGTAGTCGACCGGCTCTGACAGTGCCGTTTCCAGCTCATCGGGAGCATGCGTGGAGCGGCCGATGAGGACCTCGTCGCCGAGGAGCTTCCGGGCTATGGCCGGAGGGATGTCGCCTTGACCCAGGTGCACTCCGTCTGCTCCGACCGCGTATGCCACATCCACCCGGTCGTTGATGAAGAAGGGGACTCCCGCCTCGGCGCAGATCTCCTTCAGCCCTTCGGCCGCACGCATGATCGGCACCGCCTCGGCAACTTTCTCGCGCAGCTGCACCACGTCGACCCCGCCTGCGACAGCCCCGCGCACGATCTCCTCCAGGTTCGGGCGGAGGCCGATGCAGAGATAGAGGCGGCGCTCGGCCATCGAGAAGCGGCTCACCTGGACTCCGCCGCCTTTGCCGCCTTCATCTCCTTCTTGAAGGCCCGGACCGCGGCGAGAGTCTCGTCGTCGACGATGTCGGCCACGCTCATGGCGGTGCCGGGCTCGCCGAAGGGCCGCGAGGCCTCGCGCCAGCCCTGCAGGGCCAGCCCGCCCTGCTTGCCCAAGAGGGCCAGGAAGATCCTGCTCTTGTCCGGGCCGAAACCGGGAAGGGCGGCCAACCGCTTGAAGAGGTCGTCTCCGTCGGCCGCCTCGGTCCAGATCCGCTCGGCCTGGTTGCCGTACTGCTCGGCCACGGTCTTGCACAGCTCGGCGGTGCGCTTGGCCATCGCGGCGGGGAAGCGGTGGATGGCGGGCTTGGCGGAGAAGGCCGCCTCCAGCTCGATGGGGTCCATCGTGGCGATGGCCGACGCATCCAGGCTCCCGCCGAGCCTGTCCTGCAGGGCCTTGGGCCCACGAAAGGCCTTCTCCATCGGTATCTGCTGGTCGAGCAGCATCCCGATCAGGAGGGCCAGCGGAGAGCTGCCTAGAAGCTCGTCGGAGTCGGGGTCCTGGGCAAGTACGAAGGGCATCTGCTGATTCCGCTTTCACTCGGTGGCCTGTTGCGGTTTAGAGCGTATTAGCGCCGAGGGGCGCGCGGGAACGGGCGCGGCGCCTCGCTGCCGGATCATGGCCCGGAGCCGCCCCGGGGTCGCGCAGGAAAGGAAATGGGCGCCGCAGAGGCGCCCATTTCCTTTCCTGGTCCAATGGCTTGGACCCGGCTCAGATGACGTGTGCCGGATCCGGCCTTTCGGGATCGAGTCCGAAGAAGGTGATCGCCTCGGTGACGGTGTCCGCTCCGATGTCCTTGGAGGCGGCGAGCGCCGAGAGGGTTGCCACCACCAGGTGGGCGGTGTCGACCTCGAAGTAGCGCCGCAGGTTGTCCCGGGTGTCGGAGCGGCCGAAGCCGTCGGTGCCGAGCGGCACGAAGTTGCGGTGGCCGACGAAGCGCGCAATCTGGTCGGGGACGGCCTTCATGTAGTCGCTGACCGCCACGATCGGCCCGGTCCCTCCACCTAGCACGTTGGTGACGTGCGCGCTGCGCGGCTCGGCACCGGGGTGGAGCCTGTTGTGCCGCTCGGCGGCGAGGGCGTCGTCACGCAGTGCCTGGTAGGAGGTGACCGAGAAGAGCTCGGTGGCGACTCCGTATCGGGACTCCAGGATCTCCTTGGCCTCGACGGCGGCCTTCCAGGCGGTGCCGGAGAAGAGGATGGTCGCCCTCGCCGCGGGCTCGGTGCCGGCTCCGGCCACCTCGCCGTAAGGGGCAAAGCGGTAGATGCCCCTGATCACGTCCTCCTTGACCTGCTCGATCGGCACGCCGGACGGTACTGCCGGCATGGTGTAGTTCTCGTTGTAGAGGGTGACGTAGTACATCTCGTCGCGCTGGGGCTCACCGTACATCTGATGGATCCCATGCTGGATGACGATGGCCATCTCGTAGGCGAAGGCGGGATCGTAGATGCGCATCGAGGGGATGGCCGAGGCGAGCAGGAGCGACTGGCCGTCGTTGTGCTGGGTCCCCTCTCCCATCAGTGTGGTACGGCCGGCGGTTCCGCCCATGAGGAAGCCCCGCGCCCTGGCGTCGTTGGCCGCCCAGATCTGGTCGCCGGTGCGCTGGAAGCCGAACATTGAGTAGAACATGTAGAAGGGTATGGTCGGGCAGCCAAAGGTGGAGTAGCTGGTCCCCGCCACCTGCAGCACGGCCGTGGAGCCGGCCTCGGTGATGCCCATCTCGAGTATCTGCCCCTCGGCGCCCTCTTCGTAGGAGAGCAGCAGCCCGGCGTCGACCGGGGTGTATCGCTGGCCCTGGGACGAGTAGATCTTCACCTCCTTGATGAGCGACTCCAGCCCGAAGGTGCGCGCCTCGTCGGGGATGATCGGGACCACCCGCCGGCCGATGGCCGGGTCGCGGATCAGGTTGCGAAGGAGCTTGGCGAAGGCCATGGTCGTGGAGACCTGCACCTTGCCCGAGCCGGCGAAGAACTCCTCGAAGGCGCCGGGATTGGGGTCCTGTATGGGGTTGCGATGCGCGATGCGCTCCGGCAGGCTCCCGCCCAGCTGCCGCCGGCGCTGCTGCATGTACTCATAGACCGGCGTTCCCGGGGCGGGGCGGTGATACGGGGGAAGCTTGCCCTCGAAGGCCGAATCGGGGATCTCGTCGGTCAGATGGAGCGTGTCGCGCAACTTCATCATCTGCTCGGAGGTCATCTTCTTGATCTGGTGCGTCGCGTTGCGCGCCTCGATCGCCGGCCCCAGCGTCCAGCCCTTGACCGTCTTGGCGAGGATGGCGGTGGGGGCGCCGGTGTGCTCCACCGCCGCCTTGTAGGCCGCAAAGAGCTTCTTGTAGTCGTGGCCGCCGCGGGGCAGGCGCTGGAGGTCCTCGTCGGAGAGGTGCTCCACCATCCGGCGCAGCCGGGGGTCCGGCCCGAAGAAGTGCTCGCGGATGTAGGCGCCCGACTCGGTGGCCAGCTTCTGGTACTCGCCGTCGCAGGTGGAGTTCATCTTGTTGAGCAGGACCCCATCCACGTCGCGGGCCAGCAGCTCGTCCCAGCCGCTGCCCCAGATGACCTTGATGACGTTCCATCCGGCGCCGCGAAGGGTCGCCTCGAGCTCCTGGATGATCTTGCCGTTGCCGCGTACCGGCCCGTCGAGGCGCTGAAGGTTGCAGTTGACCACCATGATCAGGTTGTCGAGCTTCTCCCGGCCCGCCAGTGACAAGCCGGCGACGGTCTCGGGCTCGTCGAACTCTCCGTCACCGACGAAGGACCAAACCTTGGACCCAGAGGTGTCGTGCAGCTTGCGGTTCATCAGGTAGCGGTTGAAATAGGCCTGATAGACCGCGGTCAGGGGGCCGATGCCCATGGAGACGGTGGGGAACTCCCAGAACTCTGGCATGGAGCGGGGATGGGGGTAGGAGGAGAGCCCTCCGCCCGTGGTCTCCATGCGGAAGTTGTCCATCTGGCTCTCGTCCAGGCGGCCCTCCACGAAGGCGCGTGCGTAGATCCCCGGGGAGGCGTGACCCTGGAAGAAGACCTGGTCGCCCGGCCCGCCCGCCGCCTTGCCCCGGAAGAAGTGGTTGAAGCCCACCTCGTAGAGGGCGGAGGAGCTGGCGTAGGTGGCCAGGTGGCCACCGATCCCGTCGGACTTGACGTTTGCCCTGGTCACCATCACCGCCGCGTTCCAGCGGATGTAGCGCCGCATGTGGCGCTCCATCTCCTCGTCGCCGGGGAACCAGGGCTGGGATTCGGCGGGGATGGAGTTGATGTAAGGCGTCGAGACGGTGGCGGGGAAGCCGACCTGGTTGGCCCTGGCGGCCTCGAGGAGCCGCATGAGGATGTAAGTGGCTCGCGAGCGCCCCTTGCCTTCGACCAGCGAGTGGAAGGAGTCCACCCACTCCGAGGTTTCCTCGGGGTCGATGTCGGGAATTTGATGCGAGAAGCCGTCAATGATCATGCGTATATTCTCGCACCCTTTGTTACCAATGTCAGGTTCGCGGTTTCCGCCGCTGGCGGGGCCGAGGGTCAAGCCCGCTACGGCATATGCTGCAAGGGCGGCGATCGAGGGCGGGAGGCAGATGGACGTCTACACCGATGGTGCGTGCCTGGGCAATCCGGGCCCGGGTGGATGGGCCTGGCTGGTGCCGGGCGGGGAGAGCGACTCCGGCGGTGAGCGCCAGACCACCAATCAGCGCATGGAGCTGTACGCCGTCCTGCGCGCCCTGGAGACATTCGACGGCGAGCTTCGCGTCCACTCCGACTCCGCATACGTCGTCAACTGCTACAACCAGAAGTGGTGGGTCGGATGGGAGCGCCGCGGCTGGAGGACGGCCGGAGGTGGCCCGGTGGCCAACCTGGACCTGTGGCGCCCGGTGATCGACCACTTCAAGGGGCGCAAGGGGCTGGTCTTTGTGAAGGTGAAGGGCCACTCCGGCGACACCTACAACGAGATGGCCGACTCGCTCGCCAACGCGGCTGCCCGCAGGATGGCCTCCAAGTAGTCCGGGAGCCGCCCGGAAATCGCCAATGGCCTGGCCGTCGCCACCACCACGGCATAGAGTCGAGGGCATGAACATAAGCGGCTCATCAGCAATTGTCACAGGCGGCGCTTCCGGTCTCGGGGCTGCCACCGCCAGGATGCTCGTCGAGGCGGGCGCCTTCTGTACTCTCGTCGACCGGGACGAGGCCCGCGCCAAGGCCATGGCGGAATCGCTCGGAAAGCTGGCCACCTACGTGGTGGCCGATGTCTCCGACGCCACCGAGGTTCAGGCCGCGGTGGACCTGGCCGCTTCCAGAGCGCCTCTCAGGGTCGCGGTCAACTGCGCCGGCATCGGCGTCGGCGAGCGCACCATCGCCAAGGACG
>JAKAEN010000045.1 GCA_021818355.1 Actinomycetes bacterium
CCGCGTAACGCGGGCGGTGCGAGGGATGACGTCTTCAGGGCGTGCAGGGCCTGGAGGTAGTCGCCCGACGCCGCCTTTGCTTCGGTGGCGGAGCCGGAGACGATTTGGCCGATCAGGGCATTGTCGGCCAGCACCAGGTAGTAAGCGCTGCACAGCTGGGAAACTGCGGAAGACGCCGGTGTGACGGGCAGCGTGGTGGTCGTGCTCGTGTTGGGGAGGTTTGTGGTCGCCGGCGGAAGGGGCGAGCTGTTCGAGCCGCCAGTGGAGGTGCCGCAACCTGCCAGCGCCAATGGGGCCAGCAGGGCCAGATGCTTAAATCTCATTGCGCCTCTTAAACCTAGTGGCGCCCCGGTCCGGCTGCCTGGTCCTTCGAGCAGCCGCTATGTAGGATTGCGCGAGAAGGAGAATGCGGGGCGGCATGCGCAAGCTCGGTATGAGGATCGCAGTCGTCGCGCTACTGGTGGCGGCATACGTACTGACGCGCCATCAGGCCCCCGCCGCAACACCTGGGCCCCCAGCCAATCCGAAGACCAATGCGACCATTGCGCAGACCGCCTGGGACATCTGTGTAGCCGGTGATGCCAATGCGGGAATTCCCGTCTCCGAGTACCCCGCGTCGTTCAACCCGAACAGCCTTGTCAATACCGCCACTTGCAACCAGGCGGTCCTGCAGCAGATCAACCTGCGCCACCGAGCAGAGGGTGTCGCGGCGATGAAGCTTCCAGGTGATTTCAATTCGCTCAGCCCCGCAATGCAGCTGCTTGTGGTGGCCAACGCCGAACGCACCTCACGTGGACTGCCGGCGATCAGCGGCATGGTGGCGAGCCTCAACAAGGATTCCCTGGTGGCAGCCCGTGCAGGTATTGATCCGAATCCCAGCAAGGCGGATGGGCCGTGGACCGTCTACGACAGCATTTGGGCCGGCGGCTATCCGAGCGCGTTGCTCGCGGATTTCGACTGGATGTACAACGATGGCTGGGGCGGAAACTCCAACAGCACGATCAACCTGGACTGCCCCTCCCCCAGCGCGAAAGGGTGCTGGGGGCATCGAGACGCGATTCTCGACAACTACCAGTTGACCCGAGGCGAGATCCTGGTGGGTGGCGCCGCCGTGGTTACAACTGGACCTGCGTCTTTGACGCTTCCGTCGTTGGCGGCCGCCTTCGAAGCCGTTCCCGCGTCGGCGGTGAAACTCTCCTCGCGGATACCCGGCTAGAGCGCGATCGACACCGTGCCGGTGGCGATAGGTGCCGGGAGGTCGCTGCTGCCCATCAGGTAGCGGTCGACGGCGGCCGCCGCCGAGCGTCCTTCCGCGATGGCCCAGACGATGAGGCTCTGCCCACGCCTGGCGTCTCCGCAGGCAAAGACGCCGCTCCGCGAAGTCATCCAGTCATCCCCGGAGCGGATTGTTCCCCGCGGGGTCAGTTCGAGCCCGAGCTGGGACACAGCGTCTTGGGCAGCCACTCCGACGAACCCCATGGCCAGCAGGACCAGGTCCGCGCGGAGCTCGGTCTCGCTTCCCTCGACCTTGACGAATCCGCCGCCGCCGGCTGTTACCTCGTGCACGCTGAGCCCGGCGACCCGTCCCTGGCCGTCGGAGACGAAGGCTTCCGTGTTCAGCGAGAAGAGGCGCTGACCACCCTCCTCGTGAGCGGATGAAACCCTGTAGATGGCGGGATAGGTGGGCCACGGCTGGGAGGGAGGGCGATCCTCGCCGGGCCTGGGGAGGATCTCGATCTGCGTGACGCTCATTGCCCCCTGCCGGTGGGCCGTCCCCAGGCAGTCGGCTCCCGTGTCGCCGCCACCGATGATCACGACGTGCTTGCCCTCGGCGCTTATCGGTGGAGCGTCAATGTCGCCTTGCTGAACGCGATTGGCCAATGGAAGGTACTCCATCGCCTGGTAAACGCCGGTCAGCTCGCGGCCGGCGACCGCCAGGTCACGAGGGCGCTCCGAGCCGATGGCGAGCAGCACGGCGTCGAATCGCTCGGCAAGCTCGGCCGCATCGATGTCGCGCCCCACCTCCACCCCGGTGACGAAGACGGTCCCCTCCGCCGTCATCTGGGCGACGCGGCGATCGAGAATGCGCTTCTCCATCTTGAACTCGGGGATGCCATAGCGCATGAGTCCGCCGACGCGGTCGGCCTTCTCGAATACGGTCACCGCGTGGCCGGCTCTGGTGAGCTGCTGGGCAGCGGCAAGTCCGGCCGGCCCCGAACCGACCACGGCGACCCGGAAACCGGTTGCGGTACTGGGTGGCATCGGTGAGACGAGGCCCTTGGCAAAGGCGTGCTCGACCGTCTCCTGCTCGATGAGCTTTATCGAGACCGGGTCGCTCGGTATGCCAAGAACGCAGGCCGACTCGCAGGGAGCCGGGCAGAGGCGCCCGGTGAATTCGGGGAAGTTGTTGGTGGCGTGCAGGCGCCCAATCGCCTCTTTCCACTCGTTGCGGTAGATCAGGTCGTTCCACTCCGGGATGAGGTTTCCGAGCGGACATCCCTGATGGCAAAAAGGTATGCCGCAGTCCATGCAGCGTGCGGCCTGGGTGGTCAGGTCCTCATCAGAGAATGGAAGGTAGACCTCGCGCCAGTCGTGGATGCGCAGTTCGGCCGGGCGCCTCTTTGGTCCGCCGCGATGGTATTGCATGAATCCGCGTGGATTGCCCATGGAATCGATTCTCCTTCTCGTCAGTCCCGCCGGCCGTCAGGCGCCTTGCACGGAGGCGCGTCGGCTGGCCATGAGCACGCGCTTGTAGTCACGCGGGAAGACCTTCACGAACCTGTCGACCTCGCGGTCGAAGTGGGCGAGAATGGCCTCGGCTCGAGCGGAGCCCGTCTCGCGAAGATGCTCGGAGATGATCTCGAAAAGCCAGGTGCGGTCCTCTTCTTCGAGCGGATCGAGGTCGATCATCTCCGGGTTGGCGAGCTCGGCGAAGTTGCGGCCGGAGTCCCATACGTAGGCCTCGCCTCCGGACATCCCGGCGCCGAAATTCCGCCCGGTGGGGCCAAGCACCACCACGCGACCCCCGGTCATGTACTCGCATCCGTGGTCGCCCACTCCTTCGACCACGGCGGTGGCGCCCGAATTGCGAACGCAGAAGCGCTCGCCGACGACACCACGGATGAAAGCCTTGCCGCCGGTAGCCCCGTAGAGAATGACGTTCCCCGCGATGATGTTCTCCTCGGCGACCAGCTTCGATCGCGAATCTGGGCGAACCACCAGGATTCCGCCGGAGAGCCCTTTGCCGACGTAGTCGTTGGCATCCCCGACCAGCGTGAGCTTGATCCCCTTGGGGACGAAGGCGCCGAAGCTCTGGCCCGCGGAGCCGGTGAAGGCAAAGTCGATGGTCGCCTCGGGCAGGCCCGCGCCGCCCCAGCGCTTGGTGAGCTCGTAGCCGAGCATCGTTCCAACGGAGCGGTTCAGATTGCGAATCGCGAATTCGCCGCGCACCGGGCTGCCATTGGCGAGAGCGTTCCACGCTGCATCGATCAGGCGGTTGTCCAGCACGCGCTCGAGGCCATGCTCTTGCTTGACGGACGCCTTGCGTGGCGGCTCGCCGGTCAGATGCGAAGTGGAGAGTATCGGGGCGAGGTCGAGGCCGGCCGCCTTCCAATGCGCGATCGCCTCCGTGGCGTCCAGAAGCTCCACTTGTCCGATCGCCTCGTCGAGGCTGCGGAAGCCCAGTTCGGCCAGATACGAGCGGACCTGCTCGGCGATGTATTCGAAGAAGGTGACCACGAACTCGGGCTTACCGCTGAAGTTCTTCCTCAACTCGGGGTTCTGGGTCGCGATGCCCACCGGGCAGGTGTCGAGGTGGCAGACGCGCATCATGATGCAGCCCGAGACCACGAGCGGAGCCGTGGCGAAGCCGAACTCCTCGGCCCCCAGCAAGGCGGCGATCACCACGTCGCGACCGGTCTTCAGTTGCCCGTCGACCTGAACCACTATGCGGTCGCGCAGGCCATTGCCGATCAGGGTCTGCTGGGTCTCGGCCAAGCCCAGCTCCCAGGGTATGCCCGCGTGCTTGAGCGAGGTGAGCGGCGAAGCACCGGTGCCACCGTCGTGGCCTGAGATCAGCACCACGTCGGCATGGGCCTTGGCCACCCCCGCCGCAACGGTTCCGACCCCGACCTCGGCCACCAGCTTCACGTGCACCCGCGCCTCGGGATTGGCGTTCTTCAGGTCGAAGATGAGCTGGGCAAGATCCTCGATCGAGTAGATGTCGTGGTGCGGCGGCGGGGAGATCAGCCCGACGCCGGGGGTCGAGTAGCGCGTCTTCGCGATCCAGGGGTAGACCTTGTCCCCCGGGAGCTGGCCCCCCTCGCCGGGCTTGGCGCCTTGGGCCATCTTTATCTGGATGTCGGTGGCATTGGCAAGGTATTCGCTGGTCACCCCGAAGCGGCCTGAGGCGACCTGCTTTATCGCCGACTTGCGCGAGTCGCCGTTCTCGTCGGGGACGAAGCGATCCGGATCCTCTCCACCCTCGCCGGTGTTGGACTTTGCGCCCAGGCGATTCATGGCGATGGCCAGGGTCTCGTGGGCTTCTTTCGAGATCGACCCGTAACTCATCGCCCCCGTGGAGAAGCGCTTGACGATCTCCGATACCGGCTCGACCTCCTCGATCGGCACCGGAGGTCTCACGCCGGTGCGGAGCTTCATCAGGCCGCGTATCGTGGCCAGGCGCTTGGACTGGTCGTCGATGAGGCGCGCGTAATCCGTGAAGACGTCGAACCGCTGGTTACGGGTGGAGTGCTGCAGCTTGAAGACCGTCTCCGGGTTGAAGAGGTGGTACTCGCCCTCGCGCCTCCACTGGTACTCGCCGCCGACTTCGAGCTCGCGGTGGGCCAGCTCGGATTGGCGGTCGGTGAAGGCGAGGTGATGACGCGCGGCGACCTCGCCGGCGATCTGCTCGATCCCGACGCCCTCGATCCTGGAGGGCGTGCCGGTGAAGTACTCGTCCACGAAGCTCGTCTGCAGGCCGATGGCCTCGAAGACCTGAGCGCCCGTGTAGGACGCGACAGTGGAGATGCCCATCTTGGACATCACCTTCAGAACTCCCTTGCACGCCGCCTTCACGTAGTTGTGGATCGCCTTGCGCGGCGGGATGTCCTCAAGCACTCCCTCACGGATCATGTCCACGATGGAGTCGAAGACCAGGTAAGGATTGATCGCGGCAGCGCCATACCCGATGAGAAGAGCCATGTGGTGGACCTCGCGCGCCTCGCCCGTCTCCACCACCAGCGCCACCTGCGTGCGCTTCTTGGTGCGGATCAGGTGGTGGTGAACGGCCGAGGTCAGGAGCAGGGCCGGGATCGGCGCCATGCTCCTATCGGCGTGGCGGTCGGAGAGGATGATGATGTTGGCGCCTTCGGAGATGCGCTCGCTCACTTCAGCACGGATCGCCTCCAGGGCGGCGGCCATGCCGGCCCCACCCTGCTCCACGGGGTAGAGCCCGTCGATGACCGCCGCCGAGAAGTCCGGCGTACCTCCGGGCTCCGAGACGTACATGAGCTTGGCGAGCTCGTCGTTGTCAATGACCGGATAGGGCAGCTGGATCTGGCGCACTGAGCGGGCGGCGGGATCTAAAAGGTTTCCCTCCGGTCCGATGGTGCCGGCCATTGAGGTCACGAGCTCTTCCCGAATGGCGTCGAGCGGAGGGTTGGTGACCTGTGCGAAGAGCTGTGCGAAGTAGTCGTAGAGCATCCGCGGACGCTCGGAGAGGACCGCGACCGGCGTGTCCGACCCCATCGAACCGATCGGCTCCTGGCCGGTCTTGGCCATTGGGGCGACGATGATGCGCATCTCCTCGGTGGTGTATCCGAAGAGGCGCTGCTGCCATACGATGCTGGAATGCTGGGGGACAAGCATGTGACGAGGCGGCAGGTCCTCTAGCGTCAGCAGGTTCTGGTCGATCCACTGCTGGTAGGGGCGCTCGGCGGCCAGGCGGCTCTTGATCTCGTCGTCACCGACGATCCGCCCCGCGAGCGTGTCGACGAGGAACATCTTGCCCGGTTGCAGCCGGCCGCGGGCGACGACCCGCTCAGGCTCGATGTCGAGCACTCCCACCTCGGAGGCCATCACCACCAGCCCGTCACTGGTTACCCAGTAGCGGGAGGGGCGAAGCCCGTTCCGGTCGAGCACCGCGCCGATCTGGGTGCCGTCGGTGAACGCGATCGAGGCCGGGCCGTCCCAGGGTTCCATGAGGGAGGCGTGGAACTGGTAGAAGGCACGCTTGGCGGGCTGCATCTGCCGGTGGTTTTCCCAGGCCTCCGGGATCATCATCAAGACCGCGTGGGGCAGTGGCCGTCCGCCGAGGTGGAGAAGCTCCAGGACTTCGTCGAAGCTCGCGGAGTCCGACGCCCCGGGGGTGCAAATGGGGAAGATGCGCTCCAGGTCGCCGCTGAAGAGGTGCGAGGCGAGCAGGCTTTCTCGCGCCTGCATCCAGTTGCGGTTTCCCTTAACCGTGTTGATCTCCCCGTTGTGGGCGATCAGGCGATAGGGGTGCGAAAGCGACCAGGAGGGGAAGGTGTTGGTGGAGAAGCGCGAATGAACCAGCGCCAGTGCGGAGACCATTCTCTCGTCGGAGAGATCCGTGTAGTACTGGCTCACCTGGGGTGTGGTGAGCATGCCCTTGTAGACGATCGTGCGTGACGAGAGAGATGGGAAATAGACGCCGCCAACCTCGTGCTCGATCCGTTTGCGCAGGACGAAGGCCAACCTCTCCAAGGGCAGGCCCTCGAGCGCCCTTCCCTTGGCGGCGATGAAGATCTGCTCGATCAGAGGTTCGGCACCCCTCGACCCTTCGCCCAGCGTCGAGTTGTCGACCGGGACTTCCCGCCAGCCGATCACCTCGACCGACTCCTGCTCGGCAATCGTGGCGATGGCGGACTTGATGGCCGGGGTGTCGCCGCCTCGATCGAAGAAGGCCAGCCCGGAGGCGTAGCGGCCCGGCCGGGGGAGCTCGAAGGCCGCGACCTCCCTGAGGAAGGCATCGGGGATCTGGATCAGGATTCCCGCACCATCGCCGGTATCCGGGTCGGCACCCGAGGCTCCCCTGTGCTCGAGGTTCATGAGAGCGGTGAGGCCCTTTTCGACGATCGCGTGTGAGCGCCGGCCCTTGATGTCCACCACGAAGGCGACGCCGCAAGCGTCGTGCTCGAATTCAGGGCGGTAGAGGGTGTTGCCTAGATGGGCGGGTGCGCCAGTAGCCAATCGAATCTCCAATGCCAGACGGGTACCAATGGTTCCGCTGGGACATCGTTGGCCCAATGGGTGCCTAGATATTAGACGCCAAAAGCGCCAGGGCGTGCCGCCGCGTCGTGACGGGTGGCTGCGCCGGTTCAGCCGGCCAGGAAGACCCCGAGGATCATCGCGGCGGCTGCCGAGGTGCCGGAGATCGCACCCCAGACCGCGTTCTGCGCGGGCGTCTTGGCCTTGGTGTGCAGCCAGGCGGAGAGGCCGGAGAGCGCGACGACGGCGATCTTCACCCCGAGCACGATCTTCCAGGCCGTGCTGGTCTGACCGGTCTGAAAGGTGGCCACGTTCCACAGCCCGGTGAGGACCAGCACCACGTAGGCGGGCCATGAGAGACGCGCAAACGCCTTGGCGGCGATATTGGTCACCCCTTCGCCTGCCCCGCGCAGGGCGGGCACGAGGCCTGCCAGGGTGAACTGCCCACCCACCCAGATCGCGGCCGCGAGCACGTGAATGGAGAGCCTGATCCCGTCCAAGGCGGATGCCAGCATTTAGAAACACCCCGTTTCAGTAGCCAGGACGCGTCTCCCTGCGGCTTGTTTGCCCACGGGAGCGCGGGTATATATCTTAGGCATGCACCCTCCCAGGAGCGCAGTTGCCACAAGCGGGCCGACGCCGGCCTCGCCCTTGCCGTGGGCCGTGTTCTGGCTTCTCGAGCCAGGCTCTCCCGCCGACCGGCTGGAGCGCAAAGCGCTGGCGGCCACCGTAAAGCGCTGGCGGGCCGCGGGTTATTCGGTGGTGGTGGTGGTCGAAGCCGATGCCGCTGCAGGGTTGCCCGAGCTGGAGCCCTTGGGGGTGGAGATGCTCGCGGACGCCGCAGGCCACTTGGCGCGCGCATACGGGGTGGCCCGGTCGGCGCGAGGGCGCTACGGATTCCATGCCCGGCGCGCCTTCGTGGCTGTCGGTCCGGACGGGCAGGTCACCAGACGTGCATACCTCTATGAGGTGGAGGGGGATATTTCCTCCCTGGTCGAAGAGCTTTGCCCCTTCCCCGTGGAGGAGTCCGGCTGAGAATCCTGGCCGCTGCTCGAGATGATGCGCATCCAGATTTTTCTCATATTTGCTCCTGAACCTGTCGATACCGTAGCTATGCCAGCGTGCCGAGGTGCTTAGGTGCCCAGCTTGGCGATGACACGGCGCGCTTGGTGGACGTTTGGCGGCTC
The DNA here is from genome assembly GCA_021818355.1 of Actinomycetes bacterium. Taxonomy (GTDB): domain Bacteria; phylum Actinomycetota; class Acidimicrobiia; order Acidimicrobiales; family Acidimicrobiaceae; genus Acidithrix. Next base: position 8,418 of record JAKAEN010000045.1, read on the forward strand.
ATCGGCGTGCGACGACGCCATGGTTGCCGGAGGGGCATGCTGATGAAGACCGAAATCGATGTGGACGCTGGAGTCGGATCCGGGGAGGCGACGGTCTCTCTTGCGCGCGCGGGAAGGCGCGTGACGGCGACCAGCGCCGGCTTCGCGGCTCTGCTCGGTTACGGTCCGAACGAACTCGACAACCTCGACCTGGCGGTGGTCGTTCATCCCTCGGACCTGGATCTTTTCGAGGCCGCCCTGCAGACCTTCTTCGACGAGAACGAGGCGACCCAGGTGGAAGTTCGCGTGATGGAGGGGGGCGGATCCTACGTAAGAGTCCGCGCCCTGATTCATGCCTCGCCGGAGGACCCCGACAACTTCCTGATCGCACTCGAGCGCATGGACGACTACGTGAGCTGGGACGGCGAGCAACTCGAGCCCAACCCCGAACAGCCCACCTACCAGGTTTATCAGGACGAGGTCGCTCCCGAGGAGTTCGGCCTGGACCCGGTGACCATGCTGCATCAGCGCGACTACCTGCTCCACGAATACGAACTCCTGCGTCCGCGGCTCGGCCGTGACGTTCCGGGGGCGGCACTGATAGTCGTGGACGTCGACCGCTTCAGCGTTATCGAGAGGGCTATCGGTTCCGGCGGCGCGGGAGCGGTTCTGAAGGTGGTGGGCCATCGCCTGGAGGACTCGCTCGGCGCGGATCAGATCCTCGTGCACCGCGAGATCGACCGCTTCGGGATCTTGGCGACGGGAGTTGCCGACCAGGATACGGCGGAGGTCCTGACCCGGTCGCTGCGGGCGGTGCTGGACAGTCCGGTGGTTGCGCCGGAGGGCGAGGAGGTGGTGGTCACCGCCAGTATCGGAGTGGCCCTGCTCTCCGATCCGGGGCTCGACGCGCATGAGGCCATCTCCCATGCCATGGCGGCAAAGGAGCGTGCCAAGTCGCGAGGGCCGGCCAAGGTGGAGTTTTACTCCTCCAAGGAGTCCGCCAGCGACGCCCGCGCGCGCAAGACGTTCGAGAACGAGGTCCGCCGCGCCATCGACTCAGAGGACCTGGCGCTCCTTTTCCAACCCATCTACTCGCTCGACAGCGGGCGGATCGGTGGCGTCGAGGCGTTGGTGCGCATGCGCCACCCCGATCGTGGGATGCTTTTCCCTGCGGAGTTCATGCAAGTCGCCAAAGAGATCGGCAGGCTTCCCAGGGTTGGGGCCTTCGTCATCTCCAGCGCCCTCGATGCACTCGCCGGCTGGCTGCGGACATATCCGAATTCCGGCCTCGCGCTCAACATCAACCTCACCGGAGACGAGCTCGACGAACCCGAGGTCGCCAACACCCTCATTGAGAGGGTTCAGGCCCTCGAGCTGCTGCAGGGCTCGGTTTACGTGGAGCTCTCCGACATTCATACCGATCTCGACTGCACCTGCCACGACTCCGTGAGCCGTATCGGCACCTCGGGCATAGCGCTCAGTGTCGACGAGTTCGGCTCGGGTGCCAGCGCGCTGGCGGTCTTCTCGCGGTACGACGTCGCCCAGGTCAAACTGGGCAGGGCCATGGTTCTCGGGCTGGAGGAGAACTCCCGCTCCTGGGGCGTGCTCTCAGGCCTGGTCGAGCTTGCCCACTCCCTGAACGCAGAGGTCGTAGGCATCGGAGTGGAGAAAGCCGGGCAGATCAGGTTGATGCGCAAACTCGGCATCGACAAGGTCCAGGGCTTCCACCTGGGGCATCCGATGGATCGGGACCAGATCGAGAGCCAGCTGGAGCTGGTGGCCGAGTGATCCTCCTTATCTTGCATATTCGCAAGTCGGGAGTGCTTCGCCCGTAGAATGATCGACGTGCCGCCGAAGAAAGCTTCCCAGCCCAGGGTGATGGCTTGACCGGATTCCACCTGATGGCATTTGCCGCCATCGCGGGCTTCAACTGGGTCGACCTCCTGATACTCGTGGGCGTCGGTTACGCGGCTGTGCGCGGTGCTCAACTGGGCGCCGCGGTGCAGCTCGGGTCATACGGCGGTTTCTGGCTGGGCATGTTCATCGGAGCGCTGATTGCGCCCGCCATAGCCTCGCTGATCCCCGCCACCTCTTTCTGGCGCACGGTCGTCCTGCTCTTCGTGGTGTTCGGCGCGGCTTCGCTGGTAGGGGGGCTCGGCCGCCAGCTGGGAAACCGGCTCGGCGCCAAGCTGACCAAGTATCAGCTGGGCGGCGTGGACTCCGGTGTGGGAAGCGTGGTCGCGGTGGTCGCCACGCTCCTGGTCATCTGGCTGATCGGCTCCGTCGTCGCCAATCTTCCCCTGGCTGGATTTTCCTCCCAGGTTGCGAGCTCGAAGATCGTGAAGACCCTCTCCAAGGTGATGCCTCCCACGCCCGCGGTCTTCTCCCGCATCGAGAGCTTCATCAGCTCTGAGGGCTTCCCCTCGGTCTTCGCCACCTTGCCCCCCAGCATCTCCGGGCCGGTTCCACTGCCATCCGCCGCCCAGGTGGCAGAGGTGGTCTCCAAAGTGGCGCCCAGCGTGGTCAAGATCGAGGGAATCGGTTGCGGCCAGATCCAGGAGGGGTCCGGCTTCGTGGTCGCTCCCGGAGAAGTGGTGACCAACGCCCACGTGGTGGCCGGAACCCACAGCATCTCCATCTTCGACGCGTCCGGCCAGCATCCGGCCACCGTGGTGCTCTTCAATCCCGAGCTGGACATCGCGATACTCAGGGCGGGTGGGATGAGCGAGAAGCCCCTCACCGTCGACACCGCCGTCAAGACGCGTGGCGAGATGGGCGTGGTGCTCGGGTATCCGGGTGGTGGCCCGCTCACGTCCAGTTCGGCGGGCGTGATGGACACCTTCGAAGCGCAGGGGCGCGACATCTACAACCAAGGGGTGACGACCCGCCTCGTCTACGAGATAGCGGCCATCGTCCGCCCGGGCAATTCCGGTGGCCCGCTGGTCGACCTGAAGGGCAACGTCATCGGGGTGGTCTTCTCGCGCTCGACCACCAATCCGGACGTTGGCTTCGCGTTGGCGATGCCCGCGGTCGCCCAGGAGATCACCGCCGCGCAGAACGCCACCACCGCGGTGTCGACGGGCGCCTGCGCCGCTTAAGCCGAGTCCACTTTGCCGTCGCATGGCGGCGGTTTCCGGTGTGCCGACGGTAGGCCCCTCGTTGTGGCGGTGCGCCCGGCCTTTACTCGGACTTGATCCCGACGAAGACCCACTGGTACGTGAGCAGGTCCCTAAGCTGCTCGGCGCTCTGGTAGTGGATCGTCGCTCCAGCGATGTCGAGCGTCCCTCGAGCCGGACTGTTTCCAAGCCCCTGCTCCATCGAGGGCGCGGCGAAGATCGACTTGGCCCTGGCCAGGACGAATCCGGCATCGACGAGTGCCTCGGTGAAGGTGGCGCGCGTGAAGAAGCGAAGATGGGTCCGATCCAGCAGGCCGGCGTCCTCATAGTCGAAGCGCCCCTGTATCAGGGCGGAGATGATCTCGACCGAGCCCGCGTTGGGGATTCCAACGATGATCACGCCGTAGCGCGCCAGTAGCCGGTGTGCCTCCCTCAGCACCCGCCACGGGTCACGAAGGTGCTCGAGGACGTCGGCGGCGACGATGCAGTCGAAACTTGCGTCCTCCCAAGGGAATTCGAAGCTGTCGAGGTCGGCCTGCCGCACATCGTCGAGCAGCTGGGAGGCGATTTGCGCCACGGCCGGCTCCAGCTCGACCCCCGTGACCGCCGCTCCTTGTCGGAGCTTGATCGCAGCGCCGGTGCGCCCTTCACCACAGCCGAGCTCGAGAACCCTCTTTGCCGAGAAAGGGACCAGTTCGACAAGCTCGGGCCGAGAGCTCTGGTAGTAGGAGGCGTCGACCGAGGTCAATCTGGTCGGACTTGAGTTGGGCGACATTTGCACTGCTCCTTTGCTGGGCGACACCCGGTTGGTGGGTCTGGAGATTCGCGGTGTTCAGTTGGACGGATGGCCGGCGAGCATCCACTTTTGGCGGAAGAGGCGGTCGTTCGAGAGGTACGAATCCATATCGCCATAGCCGCCCTTGGTGTGGTGGAAGAGCTCCAGGCTCTCGACCACGGCCCTGCGGCCCGCCGCCCGCACCGAGAAGCAGAGGTCCGCGTCATAGCCGTGGAATCCCCCGTATGCCTCGTCGAAGCGATGATTCCTGGCCGTCCACGGGGAAAGGCAAAGGAGCGAGCCGTCCAAGGTCTCGACTTCGCGCTCGGCGAAGCCTCCCTCCACGCGGAAACGGGACTCGGACATGGCGCCGCGGATCTCCCCCTCCCACCAGGCAAGCGAAGTGACGTTTACCGCTCCGACGGCCCCCACGACACCCACGGACGGGTCCCGCAGTGCGCGAGCCACCTTGTCGCGGAAGAACCGGTCGGAAACTTGCAGGTCCTCGTGCACCAGCACAACGGCCTCCAGGTGCGGCTGATCCTGGACATGGTCGAGGATCTTGTTGTAGGCGGAATGTATCGACGCCTGGTTGCGCAATTCGATCACCAGGTCGCCGGGACGCACAGTCCGCTCAAGGCCGGGGCGCGCGAAGCGCCCGTACTTCTCCTCGTTGCCGATGCAGATGCCGAAAACGAACAAGTCTCACTCCCCTGCCGCAGCCGCCGGCGAGCGTCGCGGCGATACCGCCCGAACGGGGGTGCTCACAGGGGCTCCTTGGCCTGTTGCCTCTCGAGGGCGTCGACGAAGCCGAGGTCGGCCAAGACGCCGTCACCCCACTTGCCGACGAAGCGGTCCCGGTCGGCGTTGGTCTGTTCGCGAATCCAGGGCTTCAATACCGGGTCGTCGGTTGCCACAGTCGTGGATGGAATGTGGGAGATCCGGCTCTCCGGAACGTATCGAGGGGCCTGGCCGCGCTCTCGTAGGCGCAGGTAGAGGTCGGTGTCCTGGAACCATATCGTGAACGCCGGGTCGAAGAACTCACCCGAGGGCAGGGAGAGCTCCTCCGCGGTCGAGCGCGCCAAGGCGAAGCACCAGGCGGAGAAGTCGGGTCGGGTGTATTCGAGGGTATGCGGAAAGACCAGTGCGCTTCCCTCGTCGAGAGCCTTCTGCAGCGGCTCCCACCATCCCTCGTGCACTTGAACGTCGTCGTTGACGATCGCCACGTACTCGGTTCGCGCAGCCGAGAGGGCGGTGTTGACCGGGGCGGTGAATCCCTGGGGGGAGTTTCCGTTGTCGACCAGGATCACCTGATAAGGGACGGTCGTGTGCCGGCGCAGCGAGTCGAGGAGGCGCGCGGTGCGCTCCGACGCGGCGTCGAGGGTAGGCACCACGATGGTCACGACCGGGGCGGAACCCGGTCGGCTCGAGGCGCTCGGCATCTCGTCGGGCTGCTTGTCGACCACCCAGATCTTGGTGACCTCGGGTTGCGCCGCCGGGACGCTCAAGGAGAGGAGCCGAGCCGCAAGCGTCTCGACCAGCGATCTGGTGCTGGTGGCGGCCGCTCCAACGGTGCCGAGATCAGGCGACCACTTGGCCCGCGGCAGCAGCAGGCTCAGCTCGCCGGCGCTCCCCATTGGGAACGACGCCAACGAGACGCTCTCATGCTCCGCCGCTGTGA
>JAKAEN010000298.1 GCA_021818355.1 Actinomycetes bacterium
CGGCCGGCGGCTCGCCAGGCCAGTACTTGCTGGTTCTGGAAGTCTTATAAGGAACGCGGTAGGTCACGCCCAGGAGCGACATGGCTGCCGGATGAGGATAGACCTCGATGAGAGGACGCATACCCGCGGAGATCGACCCGGTTCCGGCGACCTGGTAACCCCTCGCCAGGAGCCCCCCGCTCATAATCGCGCTGATCTTGCCTGGGCGCTCGGGAGTGGGTGAGTGAACTCCGCAGCCCGCCTTATTCAGTGCCCTGGCAGCGAGGTCGTCTGCCGGACGCCTTTGTTCGAAGGGGATGCGGGATACCGGCATGTCCACCGCGACGACGTCCACCTCCGCCCCCCGGCAGAGCGTCCGGGCTGCATCCAGGATGCGGCCCGGGTCCGGGGCTCCGCCATGGGGCTCGGCTCGCCAGTCGACGGCTTCGCCTCTCGCCAGGGCCAGAAAGCTCGAGTAGCCAGGGGCGACCGCCCGGCACCGCCACCGGCCGTCGACTTCCTGCAAGACGGCGACTCCGCTCGGATTCGCTTCGGTCCAGGCGGGATCGATCCCGAGCACTACGCCCATTCGCCCCCTCCCTCGCCCGTACCAACTGCGAGTGCCTTGCCAATGGCGCTCGGCCCAGCCTATCGACGCCGCGGCGCCGGGCCGGGTTGGCCGGCTGTTGAGCTTGCCCGATCTCGCCCGCGAGCGTGACTTCCTCCTCTAAGAGCACCGGCAGCCGCGGCCAAGACTTGAGCAGGCGCAGGCGACTGCTTCGTCGCCACAAGGCGGGAGGTGAACGCCATGGCAACCACCCTTCGGCACCGGCAGGAGACGCACGGGCCGGCCGAGGCCGGATTGGCCCCTCGCCGGCGTTTGGGCACGTCGTGGTCCGGTATGCACTCCTCGCGGGTGCGGCTCCACTTCAGGGAGCGCTCCTTCGACTTCTTCCTGCAATGGCTGGCCGGCGCTCAAACCAGCCGGGCGAGCGAGATAGGCGAGACTCTCTACGCCGCCTCGCGCATCAAGGACGCGGATGTAGGCGATTGGGAACGGGAGTGGGACGCGCTGGCGGTCCGGGTCGAGGCGAGCGCATGGAAGTCGCTACGCGCCGGGCATCGCGTCAGTGCAAGGGAGGCCTTCCTGCGCGCTTACACCTATCATCGCGCTCCCCTGGCACTGATGAGCCCACTCGAGAGGCCAAGGGAATACCGCGATCACTACGAGAAGGCCCGGGTTTGCTTCCGCGAAGCGGCGATCCTCTTCGATCCTCCCATCGAGACGGTGGCCATTACGTTCGAAGGCGCGAGCCTGCCCGGCTACTTCCTCACGCCCTCACGCGATCAGTGGCGGCGCAAGACGCTGGTGATGATCGGTGGTGGCGAAACCTTCTGCGAAGACCTCTACTCCTACATCGGGCCGGCGGGAGTGGAGAGGGGTTACAACGTCCTCTTGGTGGACTTGCCCGAACAGGGCATCACTCCAGCCGTAGGAATGGTCGCGCGTCCCGACACCGAGGCCCCGATGTCGGCCGTAATGGACTTCCTGCTGGGACGGCCGCAAGTGGATCCGGAACGCATCGCGGTCTTCGGAATAAGCGGCGGTGGCTACCTGGCTCCGAGGGCGGCGATGTTCGAGAGGCGGATCGGCGCCTTGGTGGCTCTCAGCATGATCCTCGACGGCCAGGAACTTTGGACGGGAATCATGGGGACCCGCGTTCTGGCCTCGCTGGAGCGGCTCGGCCTTCTGCGCCTTGCCTCCCACTTCTCCGGGCGCTTCGAGACCGCACGTGTCCTGTTCGACACCTACAAGTGGAGGACGGGCTCCCGGAGCATCGGCGAGATGATGGAGCGCGCCAAGCCCTTCGTGGTCGACCCGGCAAGAATCGCCTGTCCCACACTCATCCTCGTCGCGGAGCAGGAGTACGAGGGCGTCCCGGTCAGCCGGCGCTGGCAGGACGAGGCGCTGGCAAAGGTTGGCAATCCGCGCAAGAGCCTGGTCGTACTCAAAACGGAGGACGGCGCCGGCAGTCACGCGGGAGGGACCAACCTCAGCCTGGTGGCGCAATTGGTCTTCGACTGGCTGGACGAAACCTTCGCAGCCATATGAGAAGCCCTGGGGCCGGGTCCACTCACCCGCCGGCAAGTTCGGCCCGCAGGCAGGCGTCGCAGAGCGTGCCAAGCTGATCCGGGCTCTCCACCGGGGCTATAGCGGGGCAGGCGACGCAGGACCACACCGGTTCGGCCCGGCGTTGAAGAGCGCTGCAGCGCGTGCAGCGGCGCACCGTCCACCTCTCCGCCTCTCCCCAGCCTGGCACGGAGCAGCTGGGACATAACCCCGCCACCCGCTTGGCCAGGGCGGCCGCGGCCGCGGCGATCACCGCCCTGCGCGTCGGATTGGCGCTGGCCCTCAGGTCCGACTCCACACGCGCGCGCGAATCCCGCGAAAAACGGCTGGACTCGCCGATGGCGGCGCACAGCTCATCAAGGTCTCCAACCCCCTTTATCGGGCGTATACGTCGCCGGGATCGGTTCGGCATCACGACGAGTTTGTGATCGGGAAATGACGCGCGGGCAAGGAAGTCCACGAGGTCATCGCCCGGACCGAAGACGCCCCTTTCGGCAACCACGCGATAGCTCCTGGCCGAGGCCGAAATGACTATCCCGAGATGGTCGTCGACCAGCACCACAAGCTCCCGGTCGGAGAGAAGGAGCGGGAAGTCCGGATCCGGGCCGATGCTTCCCTCCGAGGCCAGGCCGATTCGCTCCCCTGTCGCCTCCATGCCCATGCGCGCCTTGGCGATCGCGGCGTCGAGCGGGGGGAGTCTCCGCTCCCTCTCGGGCGTAAAGGTGCCCAGCAGGTCGGTGTCGACTTGAGTCGCCAACACCTCCAGGCCCACCTCGTCACGGAGAGGCGGCGCCACCAGATCGAGCTTGTCATGCTTGGTTGCCAGGACCGCGCGCATCCCCGCGTACGGATGAC
>JAKAEN010000299.1 GCA_021818355.1 Actinomycetes bacterium
TGGGTGGTGGCGACTGAGGCGTGTCCAAGAAGTTCCTGCACCACGCGGATGTCGGCACCACCGTTCACCATATGCGTCGCGCAGGAGTGGCGCAGCGTGTGAGGATGGATTCCTCCCCCCAGGCCGGCCATGAGCGCGTGCTTGCGGATCATCTGCCAGATGGCCTGACGCGTCAGCCGGGAACCCCTTAGCGAGACGAAGACAGCGGGCTCGGAACGCCGCCGCAGGCTGCGGGCGCGCTGCCCTCCGTAGATGTACTCGCCAAGCAGGCGGGAGGCGGGCGGAGTGAGGGGGACCACCCGCGTCTTCTCCCCCTTGCCCGTCACCCTCAAGAGCCCGTCGTCCTCCAGGAAGTCCTCCAGATCGAGCGCGGCGGCCTCGGAGACCCGCAGCCCCGAGCCGTACAGCACCTCGATGATGGTCCGGTCCCGCAACCCGCCCGGACGTCCCATGTCCACCGCGGCGAGAAGCGCCTCGACCTGCTCCACCGAGAGCACGTCGGGCAGGAGGTACGGCGCCCTTGGGGCCTCCACCTCCTCCATCGGCGAGGCTGCGAGGGAGCCGGTGTCGACCAGGAAGGCGTAGAAGTTGCGCAGGGTCGATGCCATGCGGGCGAGCGTGGAGTCCGCGAAGCGCCCCCGCAGCGAGGAGATCATCTCAGCGAGCTGACCCGGGCCGGCGCCGGTCAGCGAGGTGCCGCGTTCCGCCAGGCCCTCCGAGGCGCGGAGCAGGTCGGCGTAGTAGGCCTCCACCGTGTTGGAGGAGCGACCGTAGACCAGGCGCAGCTCGTCCAAGTACCCGTCGATAGCCGAGAGGTCCTCGCCTTGTATCTGGGCCATCGGGCTCAGCCCAGCTCGACCACCTCGAACTCGTCGAGGTCAAGATCGTCGTCGAAGCTCTCGGGAACGCCCATGTCCTCCAGGTAGGAGCGCGCGGCGTACATGCCGATGATGCTCTTGGCGTCCACCAGACGGCCCTCGGCTATCAAGCGCTCCAGGTTCATGAGGCGAACCGAGCGCAAAGCGGCCGCCGCCTCCTCGGCACCCTGGGGGTCTCGCCTGCCCATGGAGAGGCCGCGGGCCAGGTAGACGTAGGTCAGCTCATCGGTAAAGCCCGGCGAGTTGAAAAAGGTGGCCAGGTGCACCCAGGAGCGGGCCCGGATGCCCAGCTCTTCCTCGAGCTCCCGCGCGGCGCAGTCGTCGGGGTCCTCGCCCTCGACATCCCTCTTGCCTGCGGGCAGCTCGAGCATGCGGGCGTTGGCCGCGACGCGGAACTGTTCGATGCACAGTACCGCCCCCGCCGATTCGAGATAGGGGACCACCACGACGGCTCCCGGGTGGCGCACAACCTCCCGGGTGTGCCGTTCGCCGTCAGGGCCGGAATAGGAAACCTTCTCCACGGAGATGAAGGAGCCCTTGTAACGAAGCTCGGGGGCCTCCTCGTCGAGCTTGAAATCCTGGGCTTGGCTCACCCGAGCTCCTTGGCCGCCTCGGCCTGGTGGACCACCGCCGCGCCGACGAAATCCCTGAAGAGGGGGTGGGGGCGATCGGGCCGGCTCTTGAACTCGGGATGCGCCTGGGTGCCCACCCAGTAAGGATGGTCGGCCAACTCGACGAACTCGACCAGCGAACCGTCAGGAGACTCGCCCGAGCAAACCAGCCCAACCTCCTCCAACTTCTTGCGATAGCGCGAGTTGACCTCGAAGCGGTGCCGGTGCCTCTCGGAGACGATGGTCTCCCCGTAGGCGTCGGCCACCTTGGTACCGGGCTTCAGGCGGGCCACATATGCCCCCAGGCGCATGGTGCCACCCATGTTGGTGACGCCGCGCTGCTCCTCCATCAGGTCGATTACCGGGTGTGGCGTGTCGAGCCTGAACTCGCGGGAGTGGGCGTGCTCCAGGCCGGCCAGATTGCGCGCCACGTCGATGACCATGGTCTGCAGTCCCAGGCAAAGGCCCAGGCAGGGCACCCCGGCCTCGCGGGCGTAGCCGGCGGCGGCGATCTTGCCCTCGATACCCCGCTCGCCAAAGCCTCCCGGGATTACGATTCCGCCCAGGTGGCCGAGCATCGACTCGGCCAGCATCGGCGAGACCTCCTCGGCCTGGATCCACTCCAGCTCGATGGCCACCCCATGGTGGATTCCACCGTGCTTGAGAGCCTCGACGACCGACAGGTAGGCGTCGGGAAGGTTGATGTACTTGCCGATGATCCCGATCTTCACCGACTCCGTCAAGGAGGAGCTGCGGGCCACCAGGTCCATCCAGGAGCCGAGGTTGAGCTCCATGCCGACGTTGTCGAAGTGGAGAAGGTTGATGACGTAACCGTCAAGGCCCTCCTTGTGCAGAAGCACCGGCAGCTCGTAGACGTTGGCCACGTCGTGGGCGGAGATCACCGCGTCCTTTGGCACGTCGCAAAGCATGGAGATCTTCGACTTCAAGGAGTCCGAGACCACCTCGCCGGAGCGGCAGACGATGACGTCGGGCTGGATTCCCCGGGAGCGCAGCTCGGTGACCGAGTGCTGGGTGGGCTTGGTCTTCTGCTCGCCATGAGGCCCGATTCCCGGCACCAAGGTGAGGTGCATGTAGCAGACGTTGTCCCTGCCCACGTCCTTGCGGAACTGGCGTATGGCCTCCAGGAAGGGGAGGATCTCGATGTCGCCCACGGTTCCGCCCACCTCGGTGATGACCACGTCGACGTCGTCGGTGGCGAGCGCGGTGATCCGGGACTTGATCTCGTCCGTGACGTGCGGGATCACCTGGACCGTCTTGCCCAGGTAGTCGCCGCGCCGCTCCCGGGCGATCACCGCGGAATAGATGGAGCCGGTGGTGACGGAGGAGTTCTTCTTCAGGTTCACGTCGATGAAGCGCTCGTAGTGCCCGAGGTCGAGATCGGTCTCCGAGCCGTCCTCGGTGACGAAGACCTCTCCGTGTTCGAAGGGGTTCATCGTCCCGGGATCGA
>JAKAEN010000300.1 GCA_021818355.1 Actinomycetes bacterium
GCCTGGCCCAGGCCGCGGCCACCGGCCACCACCACGGGCGACTCATCGAGCTTGGGTCCGGTCCGCTCCTCGACATGGCTGGCCACCACCTTGACCGCGCCGGCCGCGCCGATGTCACCCGCGGTGACCGTCTCGGTCGCGATGGAGCGGGGGTTCTCCTCAGCCGGGAAGCTCTTGGGCCGGACCACGAAGATGGCCGGAGCATTGTCGGTGAAGCGGGAGAGCGCTATCTGGCTGCCGCCGAAGATGGCATGCTCGGCCACGAGCGAACCGCCGTCGGGGTTCAGGTTTACGACGTTGGTGATGACCGGGCGGTCGAGCTTGGCGGAAAGCCTCCCGGCGGCGTCACGCCCCTCGTAGGAGGCGGAAAAGAAGATCGCCTCCGGCTGGTCGCCTCCGGCCTTGGCCGCCATGACGGCGGCGGCGACGGAGCCGGGAAGGCGCGAGTCCAGGTCGCTGATGGCCACCAGGCGCGAGGCGCCGAAGCTCGCCAGCGATGACTCGACCTCGCCACCGGTCTCGCCCACCACAAACGCGGTGACTTCGTCACCGAAGCGGCTCGCTGCGCTGACCAACTCGAGCGAAGCCGCGGATACCTTGCCGCCGGCCACCTCGGCCAGTACCCAGATCTTGGAAAGTCCCATGACTAGAATCCGTTTCCTCTCTCGCCGGCGCCTTGCGCCGGCACTGCCATGCGTTCCCGGCTCTGGGCCGGGATACGAGCCAATCAGATGACCTTGATCTGCTCCAGGTACTCGACGACCTTGTTGAACGCGTCGCCCTCGTCCACGACGACGGTGCCCGACGCTCTGGCCTCGGCCTCACGCACCGCGGAGACCTCCTCGCGCGCACCGGTCTTTCCGACCTCGGCGGCGCTCAGCCCCAGATCCCCGATGCCGAGGTTCTCGACTGGCTTCGACTTTGCGGCCATGATTCCCTTGAAGGAGGGGTAGCGCGGCTCCACCACGCCCGCGGTGACGGTGACGACCGCCGGGAGCGGCGAGGCGACCTCGTCGTAGCCGGCCTCGGTCTGGCGCTCGACCTTGAGGGTGCCGCCGTCCACCTGGACCTTCTTCGCAAAGGTGACGGAGGCGATTCCGAGCAGCTCGGCAACCTGCACCGGCAGAGTGCCGGTGTAGCCGTCGGAGGACTCGGTGCCCGCTATGACCAGGTCGAATTGCTCGCGGCCGATGGCCTTGGCCAGCACCTTGGCGGTGGAGAGCGCGTCGGATCCCACCAAGGCATCGTCGCTCACCAGCACGCCGCGATGCGCGCCCATGGCCAGCGCATTGCGGATGCCCGCCATCTCGTTACGCGGAGCCATCGAAAAGACGACGACCTCGCCCGAGCCCGCGGCGTCCACCAGCTGCAGCGCCATCTCAACGCCGTAGGAATCCGACTCGTCCATGATCAGCTTGCCGTCACGGGCAAGGTTGTAGGACGCGTCGAGCTTCTGGGGAGAGGCGGGGTCCGGAATCTGCTTTACACAAACAGCGATCTTCATATCCAGGTGTTCCCTTGCTATTGCTTTCTAGCGGCGCCGCACCATTGCCGGCATCGCGCTCGGGGAAATCAATCGATTTTCGCACCCAGTGCGGCAAGTGCCAAATCTATCCTGTTCGTGATCACTCCGTCCACACCGAAGGTGGCCAGCTCGGAGACGCGGGTGGCGACGTCCACGGTCCAGGTGTAGACCTTCAGGCCCGCATTGTGTGCGCCTTCCACGGTCTCGGCGTCGAGCGAGGAGTGGTGCGGGAGGATATACGCAGCTCCCAGGGCATTTGCAGCCTTGCACTGCTCGGGCACGTCCGCGCCGATGGTGGTCAAAAGGCCAAGCGGGTAGTCGGAGGCGAGCTTGCCGAACGCCTCCAGGGCCGCCTCTGAGAAACTTGTCACAAATATGTCACAGGAGCCCGAGTAGGACTGCAGGATCCGGCCGAGCAGCCGCGAGGTGAGTTCGGACGGCACCCAGCCGACCTCCTTGGGGTCGCTCTTGATCTCGATGTCGACGATCTGGCCCTCCAGGATCTCGAGGGCCTCCTCGATGCGCAGCAGCTCCCCGTCGGCGGCACGGTTCAGGTCGGCAAAGGTGTGCTCGGCCACCGCGCCGTATCCTTTCACCACCGGGTCGTGGATCACGGCCAGGATCCCGTCCTGGGTGGCTCGGACGTCGAGCTCGGTGCCATCGCCTCCGGCAGTGCGCACCGCCTCGAAAGCTGCTCGCGAATTGTCCAGGCGGCCGTATGAGGCTCCCCGGTGGCCTAGGACCACGGGTCGGTTCAACTGATTCATCGCAATCTCTCTTGTAGCGTCACTCGAGGCCCGGCTCCACCGGCACCTCGATCAAGACCTTGGCCCCACCCTGGCTCTCGAAGCGGATGCTTCCGCCCAGCTGCGTGGTCACGAGGCTGCGCACGATGGCGAGCCCCAGCGAGGAGGAGCTCTCCGGATCGAAGCCCTCTGGAAAGCCTACGCCGGTGTCGGCCACCTCGATGTCGAGGCGCTCCTCGCCCCGGTCGAAGGCGATGGTGATGCTTCCCGAGCCCGACTCCCGGCCTTCCTCGCGGCCGCCGAAGGCGTGCTCGATGGAATTCTGGATCAGCTCGGCGATGGTCAGGGCGAGCGGGGTGGCCATGGCCGCGTCGAGCTCCCCCGGCTCTCCGGCCACGGAGATGTCAAGCACCAGCCCGGGTGGGACCGACTCCTGGGCCAGCTGCACGATGGCGCCCACCACCTCCTGGAAGTCGACCTGGTCGCCTACGTCGCGGGAGAGGATCTCGTGCACCAGCGCCATGGAGCGGATGCGCCTCTCGGCCTCCATGAGTGCCCCTCGCCCGGCGTCGGAGCCGATCCGCCGGGCCTGGAGGCGCAGGAGGGAGGAGATGGTCTGCAGGTTGTTCTTGACCCGGTGGTGGACCTCACGGATGGTGGCGTCCTTGGAGAGCA
>JAKAEN010000046.1 GCA_021818355.1 Actinomycetes bacterium
GGTTGGACAATAGACGGGCGCGGCAACTAAGGACTCGTTTGCTCCCGGCGGCCGTCGCACTCATGGCCCTGGTTGCCCTCGCGGCCGTGGCCGCCTCCGATCCCGTCGTCCGCCTCGGCCGCCATCTCTGGATCTCAGCCCTCCTCTTTGCGGCGCTGGTCGTCTCCGAGATCGTGGGAGCGCTCGCAGAGCGCTCCGAGCGGGTGCGGCCGCTCGAAGCCGAATCCTGGGCTTTTGCCTTCGCTCTTCTGATCTACGCCCCATCGGCGGCCCTGCTCCTGTTGGCGGCACTGGTGAGGGCGTCAATCGCCCTGGCTCGCCGGCGTCCGGCGGCCGCGGCGCTGATGTCGGGATCCTCCACTCTCATCACCATGGCCGCGGGCCTTGGGGTGCTGGCGGCCTTTGGCGCCGGAGCGGGGCTGGCGGGTGGCTCTCCGAGTGGCGGCTCAGTGATCGGGCAGGTGGTGGCTGCATTGGCCATGGCGCTGGTGGCCGGCTTGCTCAGGGCGCTGTGGTGGTCCTACGTGCGAGGCGTCTCGGTCCGCTTCGCCCTCGGGCCGGAGGCGGCCGAGGTCTTCGGCGCCGAGGTGGTTCTTCTTCTGCTCGGTGTGCTGGTGCTGGCCCTTGTGGAGCGAAGCGGCGCCTTCGCGCCGGTGGCGGTGGTGGTGGCCCTGGCCGTGCAGTATGGCGCCAAGCGTGCACTCGAGGGCAGCCGCCTTCGCAGCGTCGACGCGCTTACCAACCTTGCCAACCGGGCAAGCTTCGAGAGGGGAGTCGACGCCTTCGTCGCCGAGGCAGAACGGAGGGGTGGCCGCTTCGCCATCTTCCTGATCGACCTGGACGGTTTCGGGGAGATCAATGCGACACTCGGAACCACGGTGGGTGACCTTGCTCTCAAGGCCATGGCCGGGAGGCTGGAGGGCAGTCTGCGCCCCACCGACCTCCTCGGGCGTCTGGGAGGCGACGAATTCGCCATTGCGGCCTACCGGGTCGGATCCCGCGACGAGGTCGAGGCTCTGGCCGCCCGCCTGCGCCAACAGATCGCGCGCCCCCTGGAGGTGGGTGGTTGCCCGGTTTCCCTGACCGGGTCCATCGGAGTCGCCCTCTTCCCGGACCACGGCGCGACCGCCGCCGAATTGATCGCCCACAGCGACGTTGCGCTCTTCGGCGCCAAGCGGCTGCGACAAGGGATCTCGACCTACCAGGGCGATGCCGAGCGCTTCAACGCCGGCCGCTTCTCGCTGCTCGCCGACCTGCGAAAGGCGATCGGCACCAGCCAGCTCTACCTCGTATACCAGCCCAAGGTCGACCTGGCCACGGACCGGGTGGCCGGGGTGGAGGCGCTGCTGCGGTGGAACCATCCCCGCCTGGGACTGGTGGGGCCGGCCGAGTTCATGCCCCTTGCCGAGCAGACCGAGCTGATGGGTCCCCTAACCGCCTGGGTGGTGCGCGAGGCGCTGGCCCAATGCTCCCGCTGGCACGCCGGCGGGATAAAGGTGGGCGTCGCCGTCAACACCTCCGCCAAGAATCTGCACGATCTGGAGTTCCCGGGGATGGTCGCCCGCGAGCTGGAGGCGGCGGGCGTGGATGCCGGCTGGCTGGAGATGGAGATCACGGAGAGCACGGTGATGGCTGACCCCACCCGCTCCCGCCTGGTGATCGAGCAGCTGCGCGGGATGGGTGTGGCGGTCTCGGTGGATGATTTCGGCGCCGGGTATTCCTCCTTCACCTACCTCCAGCATCTCCCGATTTCCACGGTCAAGATTGACTCCTCCTTCGTCACCAGCATGGCCGGCGATCCCAATGGCAGAGCCATAGTGCGCGCGATAATTGATCTCGCCAAGGACCTCTCAATCGGCACGGTGGCCGAGGGGGTGGAGACCGAGGAGGTCATGGAGGCGCTGCGCGTTCTGGGCTGCTCGATGGCGCAGGGCTTCTACATACACCGGCCCGCGGCGGCGGCGGACATGACCCATTGGCTGGCAGAGGGAGTGGTTCCCGTGGCGCGCAGCCGGCGTGCTTCCGGCGGGCTTTTCGAGGAATAGCCGAAAAAGGCTCTTACCTTTTCGGGCGCCCGGGAGTAGTATCTGCCTTCCGAAGACAGCTGATTCTTGTTTGAACCGGTGCCCGTGGATTCGAGTTCTTCTTCAGAAGCCGAGGGGGAGGGCCGACAATAGTGATTGTGAACCATGATTACCTTGATGGCCTATTGAGGCTCCTCGGCAGCCGAGATGGATCCGACCTGCACCTCAAGGCGGGGGTTTCCCCCCGGGTGCGAGTCAAGGGGGTCCTCTCCGAAGTGAGCGACGTTTCGGTTCCGACCGCCGACGATATGATCCACATTGCGCGCTCAACGATGACGGCTTCACTGTGGGATTCGCTGGAGGTGAACCGGCAGGCAGACTACGCCTTCTCCGCCTCGGACGGCACCAGGTTCCGTGTCAACGCCTTCTTCCAGCGCGGCATGCTTTCCATGGCCTTCCGCCGGGTGCTCAACGCGCCATCAACTGTTGAAGAGCTGGGGCTGCCGCCAGTGGTGACCCGGTTGGCAAACGAGAGGCGCGGCCTGATCCTGGTCACAGGGCCGACAGGCTCGGGCAAGACTACGACGCTTGCTTCCATGATCGGTCATATCAACCGGTCCCGGGCTTGCCACATCATCACTATCGAGGATCCGATCGAGGTCCTGCAGAGGGATGAGAAGGCTTACATCAATCAGCGCGAGGTCGGCTCCGACGCGGTCAACTTCGCAATGGCCATGAAGGCGGCCATGCGCGAGGATCCCGACGTGATCCTGGTGGGTGAGATGCGGGACGAGGACACCGTGCACGCCGCCCTCGCCGCAGCCGAGACCGGGCACTTGGTTCTTTCCACTTTGCACACCACCAATGCGAAAGAGACGGTGAGCCGCATCATCGACTTTTTCCCCGCTCATCAGCACGGCCAGATCAGGGCCGCTCTGGCGGGTTCGCTCAGAGGGGTTGTATGCCAGCGCCTGGTGCGCACCAATGCCGGCGGCCTGCGCCCGGTGATGGAGATAATGGTCGGCAATGGGCGTATCGCCCAAGCGATACTCGAGCCGAACAAGGGCGAAGACATCCACTCCATTATCAAGGACGGCGAGTTCTACGGGATGCTCACGTTTGAGAAATCCCTCTTCGACTTGATCTCCACCGGGATGATTGATGTTAAAGAGGCCCTAATGGCCGCGTCCTCGCCACAGGACCTGCAGGTAATGCTGCAGCGGACCGGACAGTTTCAGCCTGTCTGAGGCCTGCTGCAGTCTGGGTCAGGGAGTCCACGGCGAGGACGGTTCGTGTGCGATTAGTCACATGTGTCTCTTCTCGCATCCCTGGCGTCTCCAACAGAGTGGCGAAAGTGGCTAGCTTTTCCACTGTGACGGTTTCGGTGCGCTTCTACGGGACTCGGGGCTCGCGCCCGGTCGTGGGCCCCGATCATGCGATATTCGGCGGGGACACCTCCTTCGTGGTCATCGAGGCGGGTGGCGAGCCGGTCTTCCTCGACCTCGGAACCGGGATGGACTCCTTTGCGCGCCGCCTGGGCGCCGGACAGCGGGTGCGTGCATCCGCACTGCTCAGCCACTACCACTTCGACCACGTCCAGGGCCTTCCCTTCTTCACGGCTGTGGACGTCGAAGGCGCAAGGCTCAGGATCTTCACGCCCGGCGGCCGCGAGCCCCTCGAGCGGCTTTTCTCCCCTCCCTTCTTCCCGGTTTCGCCCTTGCGCTACCGGGGGGAGATCACCGTCTCCCACGTCGAGGAGGGCCGCTTCGAGCTGGCTGCCTCGAGGGTGGAGGTATTGGCTCTCGAGGTCCCTCACACGGACACCGCCTTCGGCTACCGCATCGAGGCAGACGGCATCTCCATCTGCTATATCCCGGACCATCAGGCTCCCGGCGGTCTCGACTCCTTCGACGAGCGGGCGCTTCGCCTGGCCGAGGGCGCAGACCTGGTCATCCACGACGCCCAGTACAGCGAAGCGGAGTTCGCGTCAAAGAGCCACTGGGGCCACTCGACCCATGGATATGCCGCCGCCCTGGCCCACGAGGCGGGCGCAAAGCATGTCGCGCTCTTCCATCACGACCCTTCGCGCACCGACGCCGAGCTGCTGGCGGTCGAGAGGGAGCTGGCGGCAAGATATGCGCGGCGCGGTCTGCGGGTGACGGCCGCACGCCAGGGAGAGCTGATCTTGCTCTCCGATGAGCACGCAGCCGCCGCCGGCGCCCTTTAGTATCGTCGAGGGCGTCGGACGGAGGAGGATGCGTGAGCTCGACCGGTTTGGAGAAGTCCGAGGTAATCGATGACGTGGTGATCGTCCATCCGGTCTCTTTCGGGGACGACCGTGGGCGCTTCACCGAGACCTATCGCCGCTCCTGGTTCGGGCTGGGCCGGGAGATGGTGCAGGGTTCGCGCTCCGACAAGCAGGCCGGATCGTTGGTCGGCTTGCACTATCACCTTCACCAGGCCGATTATTGGTACGTCGTCTCCGGGCGGGCGCACGTGGTCCTGCATGATCTCAGGGTCGGCTCCGCCACCGAGGGTGCGACGCTGGAGATTGAACTGGGCGATTCGACCGGGCTCGGCCTCTTCATTCCCCCTGGCGTGGCGCACGGCTTCTGCGCCCTCACCGACATGGTCCTCACCTACCTGGTGGATGGGTACTACAACCCCTCCGACGAGCTGGGCGTCGCCTGGAACGACCCGGAGATCGGGGCCGCATGGCCGATCTCGGCTCCCGTCCTTTCGGGGCGGGACCAGTCCAATCCGGCCCGGGCGGCGATCCCGGAGCACCTGCGTCCGCGAGCCGTTCTGCGGACCTAATACTCTTGCCCGTGCCTAGGGCGCGGTCTAGGATTGTGCTGGGAAAGTCCGACGTGCGGGGGGTGGATTATGACGGGATCATCACCCGCTACCGATACTGCTGCGCCGCTGGCGGCGGTGTTCACGCCTCCAACCGACGTCGAACTTGCGCGTGAACGATGGAGGCAGGCGCGTGCGCGCAGGCTGCTTCTTCTCCTCGGCCTCCTCTTCGTGCTGGCTATCTATCGCATCTACCTTTATGTGACCGGAGGACAGCTCCTCTCCTTCCACCTGCATGTTCCGGCCTCGCCCTACCTGGTTCCCACTGCCCTCATCGTGGTGCTGCTCCTTCTCATGGCCGGTCCCGGGCTCCTGCTGGGCCGCTCGCCGCATGTCCGTTTCAACCCCCAGGACATCAAGGTGGTCTTCGATGACGTGAAGGGCCTCGGCCCCGAGCTGGAAGACGTGCGCCGGACGCTGGAGATCTTCGAATACCGTGACCGTTTCGAGACCGTCCTGGGCGGCCAGGCGCGCAAGGGGGTTCTTTTCGAGGGCCCCCCGGGTACCGGTAAGACGCTGATGGCCAAGGCCATGGCCGCCGAGGCCGGGGTTCCCTTCCTGTACGCCTCCGCCTCCAGCTTCCAGGCGATGTATTACGGCCAGACCAACCGCAAGATCAGGAGCTTCTTCCGGGCGCTACGTGCTGCGGCGGTCCGGGAAGGCGGAGCGATCGGCTTCATCGACGAGTTCGACGCTCTCGGCACCGCCCGCTCCAACATGGGGCGGCGCGGATCCGACGGCGTTACCGGGGTGGTTTCGGAGCTGCTTGTGCAGATGCAGAGCTTCGAGGTGCCCAGCCTCTCCGCGCGCCTCCAGAGGCGGATCGTCGGACTCTTCCCCCGCCTGCAGCCTCTATGGGTGCGGGTCTATTCGCCCAACATCCTCCTCGTGGCCGCAACCAACCGGGCGGCGGACCTCGACCCGGCGCTGATGCGTCCCGGACGCTTCGACCGGATCATCTCCTTCGGGATCCCGTCCCGCGTAGAGCGCGAGGAGCTCGTCGAGTACTTCCTCTCCAGCCGGGCGCACCAGCCCGAATTGGACCTGGAGACCAACCGTGCCCGCATCGCGGTGAAAACAATGGGCTTCACTCCGGCCATGATCGAGCGCCTATTCGACGAATCGCTGGTGCTGGCGGCCAGGGCGGGACGCGGCGCCATGTCCTTCGCGGACCTGGAGGAGGCCTTCCTGACCGTTTCCATCGGCCTCGCGCGCCAGGAGCCCTACCCCGCCGATCAGCGGCGAGCGATCGCCGTTCACGAGGCCGGGCACGCCGTCGTGGCCTGGGCCAGTGGGCGGAACCGCGTTGTGGAGATGGTCTCGATCCTCAAGCGCGGGGCTTCCCTGGGCGCCACTCTGCACGCTTACACCGAAGAGAGCTTCGTGGAGACGCGCTCGGACCTGCACGCCATGGTCAGGATCGCCTTTGCCGGCATGGTCGCCGAAGAGGTGATCCTGGGTGAAGCCAGCTCCGGAGGCGCTGCCGACCTCGTCTCCGCGACCCAGGTGGGGGCCCGTTGCGTCGGCCTCTACGGCCTGGAGGGCATGCATCTCTCCGTCGATGCCCTGGGCGGGGTCGGAGGGGACGAGACGGCTCGCGTGATGTCTGACAACCGCGGCAGGGAGCTCCTGGAGAGCCTCCTAAACGGGCTCTACACCGAGACGGCCGCCTTGATAAGAATGCATCGACCTCTCGTGGAGGAGGTCGCTTCGGCACTCGAGGTGCGCGAGGAGCTGACGCGCCACGATCTGGAGGAGATCTTCGCCGCCTACGGCGCGGGCATACTCGACCTGCGCGACCGCTGATCCAGGTCGCGCCGGGGGCCAGGAGCCAAACCCGGCCCGGCTTGTAGCATCGAATGGTGTTGGTGGCCGACCTGATGCCCGTCGGCCGCCGGTGAGGAGCCGTACTTGAAACTTCTGGTCGTGATCCTCGTGGGTGTGGGGATCGCCGGCCTGTTGATCAGTTGGCTGGCGACCACCTACTCGAGGGAGCGCCGCTCGATCGAGCGCTACAGCCAGGCGATGGGTGTAATCCAAAAGGTCTCCGAGGAAGCGGGAGAGGCCGAAGCCCCGATACATCACGCGGAGGCCAAGCCCCATATCAAGATGGTCGGCTCGGCAAAGCAGCCGGAGCCGCCCCAACAGGGGAGCGTTCCCCACGCCATGCCGCCCTCTGACATCGCCAAGGCCCTTGCCGAGCAGGCGACGCATCCGCGTGGGACCGAACCGGTCGACCTCGAGCACCCCGGCGCTCAAGCGCTCGCTCCCGAGGGGGGCCGACAGAGCAATGTTCCGCGCTACATGCCTCCCGCCGAGGTCGCCAAGGCCCTTGCCGAGCAGGCGACGCATCCACGTGGGACCGAACCGGTCGACCTCGAGCACCCCGGCGCTCAAGCGCCCGCTCCGGAGCAGGCCGGCCAAAGGAGCATTCCGCGCTACATGCCTCCCGCCGAGGTCGCCAAGGCCCTTGCCGATCAGGCCTCACAACCTCGCCCAGTGCAGGCGCCCCATGCCGGGGCGGCTGGCGGACCCCAGGCCGGAGACGACACCTCCGCCCAAGCTCCTCCCTCTCCGCTGGTCTTCGACGAGCGGGCGGGGATAATTGCCGCCGACGAGGAGACCCCGTCATGGCGCTCCATCGCCGCAACCGGCCAGCGGCTGCAGCCCAGGCTCGGCCGCTTCGCGGGAGTCGCCGCCGCGGTCCTGGTGGTGGCGCTGCTCGGCTACTTCGCGGTGAGCAGGTTATCCGGCAAGCCGGCACGCTCGACCACGGCCACGACGCAGCCACCGCAGGCATCGACCACGACCACGGGGCCGCAGAAGGCTTCGACCACCACCACCGCCGTCCCCACCGTGGTGGTCCCGGCTTCGTCGACATCGGGCTCGTCCACGTTTCGCGCCCCCGGCGGCAACTACACGGTGGTCGTGACGGCGACCGCGCCATGCTGGCTCGCCCAGTCCACCACCGTGGGCGGACCCATCAGCTGGGATGCGGTCCTGCAGGCCGGACAGAGCCACACCTTCTCGGTCTCCGGAGACCTGGTCCTGCGCTCGGGGGCCTCCACCTTCATGACCCTGACCCTCAACGGAGTGCCGGTCAAGTACACTTCGCCACCAGGCGCCTACGACCTGATCTTCTCGACCACCGCCTAAGAAGCGTCCTCCAGGGCGCAGGCGACCAGGAACGCATAGAGACGGGAGACCGTCTCCCACTCGTTGAAGCGTCCCGATGAGCCGAAGTGCCCCGCACCCTCCTCGACCCAGAGTGCGACTCGCGCCTCCCTCGTCTGGGCGCGAAGCTTCGCCACCCACTTGAGGGGCTCGAAGAACGAGACTCTCGGGTCGTTCAGGCCGGTGGAAGCGAGTATGGGGGGGTAGCGGACGCCGGGGCGGATGTTGTCATATGGCGACCACGAGGCCATCTCCTGGTAGATCTCCCAGTCGTCGAGGGGGTTTCCCCACTCCTCCCACTCACCGACCGTCAGGGGCAGCGAGGGGTCGGAGATGGTGGTGAGGCAGTCCACGAAGGGGACCTCGGCCACCACGCCCCCGAAGAGGTCGGGGCGCTGATTCAACGCCGCGCCAACCAGCATTCCCCCGGCGCTGCCGCCCCAGGAGAAGACCTTGCCCGGCGAAGTCCAACCCAGCTCGCACAAAGCGGCGG
This sequence comes from Actinomycetes bacterium, assembly GCA_021818355.1. Lineage (GTDB taxonomy): Bacteria > Actinomycetota > Acidimicrobiia > Acidimicrobiales > Acidimicrobiaceae > Acidithrix. The sequence goes on from JAKAEN010000046.1 coordinate 8,548, forward strand.
CCACGTCGACGAAGTCGTTGAAGGTGTTGTGCTTGCGCGCCAGCTTGCCGTCAAGGTACCACTGCCTGCCCATCTCGCCGCCGCCACGCACGTGGGCTATGGCGAAGACGAAGCCCCTGTCGATCAAGGAGAGGCGCAGGGAGGAAAAGCCGGGATCGGTGGAGCTCTCGTAGGAGCCGTACCCGTAGAGCAACAGAGGGTTGGCGCCGTCTCGGCCCACCCCCTTGCGGGCCATGATCGAGACCGGCACCTTGGTGCCGTCGCGCGCGGTCACGAACTCGGTGCTGCTCACGTAGTTCTCGGGGTCGAAACCACCCTTCACCACCGCGTCCTTGAGCACTCGCACCTCGCCGGTGGCGAAGTCGATCTCGCGGATGGAGCGCGGGGTGCGCATGGAGGTGTAGCTGTAGCGCACCGAGGTGGTGTCCATGCGGGGATTGGGGCCCAGGTCGAGAGTGGAGGCCTCGCTGTCGAACGGGATCATGTATCCGCCCGTCCCGTCCCGGTTCACCAGCCTGATGCGCTGGAAGCCCCCCGTGCGCTCCTCGATCGCCACGAAGGTGTCGAAGATCTCGAAGGACTCGGTCTTCACGGCGGGGTCGTAGGGGACGAAGTCGGCCGCGGCGTCGAGGCGCGGGTCCTGGCGGGAGGTGCGCGAGATGCGGAAGTTCTCCGCCATGTAGTTGGAGAGGACGAACACCTCTTCGCCGATGGGCTCGGCCGAGTACTCGAGCCCCTCGGTGCGCTCGATGAAGACCTCGAGCACGGCGCCGGGGTCGAAGAGATCGAGGAAAGCGACCTCCGAGGAGGTGGTGGAGTGGGACTCGACCACCAGCGTGCGGTCGTCCTTGGACTTGGAGATGCCAACCGCGAAGGCCTCGTCGTCCTCCTCATAGAGCGGCTCGGGGCCGTTGCGGCCCTCGGCCAGGTCGTAGCACCACACCCGCCAAGGGCGCATCGCGTCGTCGGCCTCGACCCAGAAGAGGCGCTTGGCCTCCGCGTCCAACTCCAGCCCGTAGGTTGCCCTCTCCAGGGGGATTTCACGCGTCTCGCCGGAGCGCAGGTCGCGGAGGAAGACCCTGAAGAGCTCGGAGCCGTCGGTGTCGATTGCGTAGGCCAGGAGCTCCTCGTCGTCGCTCATCGAGGAGGAGCCGAGAGCGAAGTACTCCTCGCCTTCGGCGAGCTGGTTCTCGTCGAGTATCACCTGGTGCTCGCCACCCTCCAGGTAGCGAAGGTGCCGCTCGTACTGGGAGTCCTCGGTGGTGCTGGCGTAGTACCAGTACCTCTTGCGCATCTGGGGCACCGAGGAGTCGGCCAGCTGGATGCGGGAGATGAACTCGTCGTAGATGCGGCTGCGCAGGCTCTCGAGCTCCCCCAGCACCGCCTTGGCGTAGGCGCTCTCGGCCTGGATGTCGGCGGTGGTGTCGGGGTCGGAGATGTCGCGCATCCAGTAGTAGTCGTCGACCCGCTCTCCCCCCAGGCCCATCAGGATCGCGGGCGCGCGCTTGGGTGCGGGGGGCAGGGGGTGCTTCTTGAAGGCTTCGTCTATGGCTGGCACCTAATCGACACTAGGGCGCCCCGGCCCCTAAGGCCTCGCCCCCTCCTGCGATGACCTGGCCCTTGGGCGGTCGCCGGCCACATGGGCGGTGGGCAAATTTCCCACTACGTGGATAGGAGAAATTATCCGGGAGGGGCTAGTCTGGAAGAAAGCGCCGTGCGCCAGGTGCAGGTTTTGGCGCCGGAGATGATCTTTTGCGAGGCACAATGAGCACTGTCGACCTGGATCTCGGTAAGTACAAGCTCGGTTGGTCGGATCGCGAGGACTACGTCTTCAAGCCGAAGAAGGGTCTGAACACCGAGATAGTCCAGGAAATGACCTGGATGAAGAACGAGCCGGAGTGGATGTCCAAGTTCCGGCTCAGGGCACTGGCCAACTTCGAGAAGAAGCCGATGCTCCCGTGGTTCGCGGTGAACATGCCCGACATCGACTTCAACGACATCTACTACTACATCAAGCCCATTGACAAGCAGGTCAACTCCTGGGACCAGCTGCCCGACTCCGTGAAGCGGACCTATGAGAAGCTGGGAATCCCCGAGGCCGAGCGCAAGTACCTGGCCGGCGTCACCGCCCAGTACGAGTCCGAGGTCGTCTACCACCGCAACCGGGAGGACCTCGAGGCCCTCGGAGTGATCTTCTGCGACATGGACACCGCCGTGCGAGAGCACTCGGACCTGGTCCGGCAGTACTTCGGCACCGTCATCCCGCCGAACGACAACAAGTTCGCCGCCCTCAACTCGGCGGTGTGGTCGGGCGGCTCCTTCATCTATGTGCCGCCGGGCGTGCACGTGGATATGCCTCTCCAGGCCTATTTCCGCATCAACGCGGAGAACATGGGCCAGTTCGAGCGCACCCTCATCATCGCCGACGAGGGCGCCAGCGTCCACTACATCGAGGGCTGCTCGGCACCGGTCTACACCACCGACTCGCTGCACTCTGCGGTGGTGGAGCTGGTGGCCAAGAAGGGTGCCCGCATCACCTACACGACCATCCAGAACTGGTCGAACAACGTCTACAACCTGGTCACCAAGCGTGCTCTGGCCTATGAGGAGGCACGCGTGGAGTGGATCGACGGAAACATCGGTTCCAAGCTGACCATGAAGTACCCCTCCGTCTACCTGATGGGCCCGAAGGCCACGGGAGAGGTGCTCTCCGTCGCCTACGCGGGCGAGGGGCAGCACCAGGACGCCGGCGCCAAGATGGTGCACGTCGCCCCGGAGACCTCCTCGACCATCATCTCCAAGTCGATTTCCAAGGATGGCGGCAAGACCACATACAGGGGCCTGGTGCATGTGGACGAGGGAGCAGTGGGCTCGAAGAGCTTCGTGCGCTGCGACGCGCTGCTGCTGGACGACTACTCGGTATCCGAGACCAAGCCCTACATGGAGGTCGCCGAGCAGAAGGCCCAGATCGGCCACGAGGCCACGGTCTCCAAGATCGGCGAGGACCAGCTCTTCTACCTGATGAGCCGGGGCCTCTCCGAATCCGCCGCCATGAGCATGATCGTGAACGGCTTCATCGAGCCGGTGACCAGGACCTTGCCCATGGAGTACGCGGTGGAGTGGAGCCGCCTGATCGAACTGCAGATGGACGGCTCCATCGGCTGATATGCCTGCCTAGATCGAGACTTCGTCGCGCCAGCGCTGGGCCAGCTCGGCCCGGCCGTGAACTTCCAGTTCCTGGTCGGGGACCCGGTTCCAGATCCAGCCGTAGATGGCGCTGGCGCTCCCGCGCAGGGCGATGTCCGCCTTTGCGTGCCCGGGCCTGGGACTGAAGGATTCCGGCGCGAAGTCGACCAGCCACTCGCACGCCTCGATGTCGGTGGCGTGCAGGTGCAGGCTCCAGGTCTCGTCGGTCGTGGACTTGCGCGCTCCCGGGCGTGCCTGGACCAGGGTGAAGAACTCGTCTATCCCATCACGCGCAAAGGCGGGATCGAAGAAGGCGTCGAACTCGATCGGGCCGGCGGCGAGCCCGGCGTCCAGAGCGTGGATGGCCGTCTCGTGCGCCATCCTCCTCACCAAGAAGCCCACCGTCTGATTGCGTCCGGTCCAGTTCCAGGCCGGATACTCGTCTGGCAGCTCCTCGATCACATCGCGCAGCGAAGAGAAGGCCTGGATGAGCAGGGCGGTGGCGTGCTCGGGCTCGGAGGGGGTGAACTCGAAGTCCGGATCGTGATCGATCCCGATGCGCCTCTCGGCGCGTTCGTAGACCCGGCGCAGGTGGTCGAGGAGCTGGTGCCCGTCCCAGTCGCCGCAGGTGGTCACCGGGGTGTCCAGTATCGATGCGCCCAGCGCGAAGAGGACCGAAGCGTTGCGCTCCCATTCCTGCAGATAGATCGCCCTTGAAAGTGTCACGCCTGTCCTTTCCGACGCCGCGGATCTCTTTGGCGCCAATGGCGCCCAGGAGGCGATGATATCACCGCTGTCCGGCGCTCAGGATGGCCCGCTCAAGCCGTGGGAGCTTCCCTCGGCCGCGGGTCCGTCGCGCTCCGCCCGGACTGCTGCCTCGGCGGCCGGCCGCTCCCGCTCCCCGGACGTTCCCGCCTCGACCCCGTCCGGGATGGTGGGGGTGGGAGGCTCGGGCGGGCCGGAGGCGGGCAGCTCGACGGAGACCATGGTGCCGAGCCCCGGACCGGCCGAGGTGATCCACGCCTTGCCCCCGTGCGCCCCGGCGATGGAGGCGACCAGGCTGAGGCCGAGTCCCGCCCCTCCCTGGGCCCGGGTTCGCGAGGAGTCCGCGCGGTAGAAGCGCTCGAAGGCGTGCGCAAGCTGTTCCGGGGTCATGCCCGGGCCGCGGTCCTCCACCTCCAGGAGCACCTTGGCCACTGCTCCGTCCTCGCCGAGGAGGGGGCGCAGGGTGACCTTGGCCCAGGTGCCTCTGGCGGTATGGGCCCTCACGTTGGCCAACAGGTTGGCGATCACCTGGGTCAGGCGGGCCTCGTCCCCCACCACCTCCAGGTGGGGCGTGATGTCGCTTTCGATGGTGCGCTCCGGCTCGACCACCCGCGCGTCGGCCACCGCCGCCTCGACCACGGCCGAGTAGTCGACCTTCCGGCGGGCCAGAGGTCTGGCCTGGTCGTTTCGTGCCAGGATCAGCAGGTCCTCGACCAGCCCGGCCATCCTGCGCGCCTCGGAGGTGATGCGCTCCGCGGCCCCGTGCACCTCGTCCTCTTTCGCCACCAGGCCGGTCTCGATCAGCTCCGCGTAGCCGCGTATGGAGGTGAGCGGCGTGCGCAGCTCATGCGAGGCGTCGGCGACGAAGCGCTTGAGCCTGGTCTCGGAGGCCTCCCGCTCCTCGATCGCCCCTTGCAGCGCCGCGAGCATGGTGTTGAGCGACAGGGCGAGCTTCTCCACCTCGAGGTCTTTGGCCTCGGTCTCGACGCGCTTGGTGAAATCTCCCGCCGCGATCTCCTCGGCGGTCTTGGTCATCCTTCCCAGAGGCGCCAGGCCGAGGCCGATCAGATATGAGGCGAGCCAGATGAGGACCAGGAGGAGTCCGAAGGAGACCAGCGCGGTCACCACCGCCAGCCTGGCCAGGGTGGCCTGGACCGGGCTCTCGGGTATGGCCAGCACCACCAGTATGTTGCCGGAGGCGAT
>JAKAEN010000301.1 GCA_021818355.1 Actinomycetes bacterium
GTGCCGGCACCGGATTCGGAGCCACGCTCGCGGAGCGCGCCGCGGCCGAGGGGGCCAACGTCGTAGTCCACTACAACTCCTCCGCGGAGGGCGCAAAGAGGACGGCCGCGCGCATTGAGGCGCGTGGGCGTCGGGCCCACATCGTGCGGGCGGACCTGAAGAGCTGGGAGCAGATCAAGGCCGCCGCCGAGGAGGCCTGGGAGGTCTCCGGCGGGCTCGACGTGCTGGTCAACAACGTTGGCGATATCGCCACCGACCAGATGTCCTGGCGCGACATACGCGAGGACGTGATCGACCGGGTCCTGGCCGTGGACATAAAGGGCACCATGCTCATGATCCACGAGCACGGCGAGCGGATGCTGGCGCGCGGCAAGGGGTCGATCGTCAACATCGCCTCCACCGTGGTGGTCCGGGGGAGCCCCCGGGCTCCCCAGTACGCGGCCGGCAAGTACGGGGTCATCGGCCTCACCAAGTCCTACGCCGCCGCCTTTGCGCCCACCGTGCGCGTGAACGCCTTCGGCCCCGGCTTCATGGAGACCGAGTCCACCCTGACGCGCGAGGACTGGTTGAACGGGCGGCGCGAGCGGGTGATGAGCCAGACGCCGATGAAGAGGGTCCCACCTCCCGAGGAGCTTGCCGCGGCCGCGCTTTGGCTGGCAACCGAGGAGGCCTCGCACATGACCGGTAACTTCATCATGTGCGACGGCGGCTACTCGATGATCGGCGCCTGAATTGGGAGCGGAGCTTCCCGCTCTGGCGAACTGGAAAGGGAGGGCCACCTTGGTGTGGCCCTCCGGCCATCTTGACGTCGAGTCCGCGAGCGGCGGCCGATTCGGCTCCGACACGCAGGCTCTGATGGGGGAGTGGGCAGACCTGCTCGCCTGGATGGAGGGATCGGAGCCGGCGTCGGCCGGGGCCATCGAGCCGTCCGAGCTGGGCCCGCCCCTGCCCAGGCCCCGCCAGGTATTCGCCATCGGTCTCAACTACGCGGAGCATGCCGAGGAGGCCGGACATCTGCGTGAAGGGGTGCCGCAGGTCTTCACCAAATTCCCGAGCTGCCTGGCCGGGCCGAACGCCCGCGTGAGTGTGGCGAGTCCGCGCCTGGACTGGGAGGTCGAGCTGGTCGTGGCCGTCGGTGCCGAGGCAAGTGCGGTCGAGGCCGAGAACGCATGGTCGGTGGTGGCCGGCTTGATGGTGGGCCAGGACCTTTCGGCGCGCGACGTGCAACTGGCCGGCGCCGCTCCGCAATGGTCGCTGGGGAAGTCCTTTGCCGGCTTCGGGCCAACCGGGCCTGCCCTGGTGCCGCTGGCAAACCTCGATCGGCCGGACGATCTGGCGATCGAGTGCCTGCTGAACGGCGAGCGCGTGCAGCACGCGCGCACTTCGCAGATGGTGTGGCCCGTTCCCGAGCTGGTTGCCAGGCTTTCGGCGGTCTGCACCCTGTATCCGGGAGACCTGATCTTCACGGGCACGCCCGCGGGAGTTGGCAATCGGAGGCAGCCTCCTCGATACCTGGCTGAGGGAGACCTGCTGGTGAGCAGGATCGAGGGCCTGGGCGAGCTCTCCAACACCTTTTGTGCCGTTGCCGGCTGAACTCGGCCTTCGGCGGAGGCCGCCGTGGCGGCCCATTAAATAGGATGGGGTTCCTATGAGCGAGGAGAACGGATCTTCGAAGGGGAAGGCGCGGGCCGATGACGCCGGTGCGCACTCCGATGAGGGCTCCTCCTCCGGAGGGCGTTCCTATCGGATCGAGGCACTGGCCAAGGGCCTGCGGATTCTCTCACTCTTCAATCACGACCGGTCCGCGCTGCGCGTCAAGGACTTGGCCGACTTGAGCGGCATTCCCATGCCCACGGTCTTCCGCCTGGTTGCCACTCTCGAGGAGGAGGGTTACCTCGAGCGGACCGCCAGCGGGATGGTGCGTCCCGGGACCAGTGTTCTGGCGCTCGGCTTCGCGGCCGTGCAGGGGATGGATCTGGTGCAGACCTCCGAGCCGACCATGCGTGAGCTCGCCGTCGCCACCGGCGAGACGGTGAACCTTGGAGTCCTCTACAACGATCAGGTGCTCTTCGTGTCTCGCATAGCCCGGCGCGACACCTTGATCGCGGCGGGGATCCGAGTGGGGTCCACGGTGCCTGCGGTCTTCAGCTCGATGGGCAAGGTGATCCTGGCCTTCATGAGCGAGGACGAACTCAATCGCACCATCACCGGCGAGTCGTTCGCGGGCCGCTGGGGGCCCCATGCGGTGCGCACCATGGACGAGCTGGCCAAGCAGCTGGACGCGGCACGCTCCGATGGGTACCTGATCCAGCAGGAGGAGGCCATCCCCGGCCTCAGCTCGATTGCCGCACCCATCCGCCAGGCGGACGGGGCAGTGGTCGCCGCCATCAACGTGGCTGTGCCGAGTGCCGAATACCCGCGCAAGCAGCTGGTGCAGAGACTCCTTGACCCGGTGCTGGCAGCCGCGGGCGAGATCACCCGGCGAATGGGCGGGACCACCCACGCCTATTGAGAGGCGAGCCGGACCCTCCGGTTCAGAAGTCTCCCGCCTCCTTGCGCAGCCGCGCAAGGATTCCCACCAGTTCCGCCATGTCCCCTTGCCCGAGCCCGGGCCGGGAGAAGACCTCCGCGTTGAGCGCCTCGGTGGCCTTCAGCGCCAGCGACCTGCCGGCCTCGGTGATCTCGACGATTGTGGCGCGCCGGTCGGAGGGGTGCGGGGTTCGCTTGACGAGCTCGGCGGCCTCGAGGCGGTCCACGGCGTTGGTGACACTGGTTTGGTGCACCTGCAGTCGTGAGCCGATCACGCCCATGGGCAGAGCTCCACGTCTGGAGAAGTAGAGCAGCATCATCGTCTCATAGCGGGCGAAGGTGATGCCGAGAGGCCGCAATACCGCCTCGACCCTTGCCAGATCG
>JAKAEN010000302.1 GCA_021818355.1 Actinomycetes bacterium
CAAGAAGCGCCCGGTCGAGGAGTGAGGGCCAGCCGTCGCTCGGGGCGCCGCCGGCGCCGGGCCTCTGGCTGCGTTGCGCTGCGCCGGTTCGCATGCTCATGTGGCCTCCGGCCACACTCCGCTGCGACCGGCTTGCGCGCCTTGCCATAGGCCCACCGGCGGCAGCGCGGCTACACGCCGCAAGTGGCGCGGCCCTGCCTTTTGGGAGGGGGCCTGCGGATGAGGCGCTCGAGGCCGCGCGGCTGGCGCCGGCGCGGCCGCGCTGCCTACACGCCGTGATGTCTCCGACCTGCGCTTCACGTCGTGTCGTTCGCTGACCCCTGGGCCCTGACCCCTGCCCCCGCCCTTGCTGACCGCGGCCAGGTCTCTACCTCCGATATCAGCTGTCGGCCGAGCCTGGTACCTGCCTGTGGTGCGAGAGGTGGCCTCGGTGGGCGGCGAGGTGTACGGTGTGAGTGTACGAATTCTGGCGGAAGGACTGGCGATGAATGCAGGCAGCGAGAGCCGGGCGCCGGCACGTGGCGTGACGCGCGGGAGAAGGAACAGTGCGTTCAACTCCAGCGCACTTGCCCTCGAGGAGCGTTCGATGGGCAACAATCTTGAGCGTACGCCCAAGAACAAGAAGTTGGACGGTGATCAGGTACCGATGGAAGAGCCGCTCATTCGCCAACTTGTCAACTACGCCGGGCCTGGTACCTATCACCTGGTACCTAGCGCGCCAGGACGCAACCTCTTCTGCACGATCGCATGGGACCTGGCCGTGCCCGGCGACGGGAGCGGTCCGCACGCGAAGGAGCGGAGTACCATCCAGCCGCAAGAGATCCATTTCAAGATCTGGGGGAACAAATGAAGGGCCAAAGACCGCTATCCGTCGTCGCGCTTTCCGCACTCCTCTTAGTCGTCGGCGCCAGCCGCCCAACGGCCTCCTCGCCTCCCGCGCTCACGCTGGGGGATCTCCTCAAATCCGTAGTGGAGGACGAGGTCTGGCGCGCGGGTGGGCCGCGGCAAGATCAAATGCTCGAGTACTTCCGACAAGCGCTGGAGACCGGCAGACCGGAGGCGGTGGGGGCGGTTGATGAGGTCCTGTGGCCAATGTTCTATAGGCGCTGGCTTGACCCGGCGCCATTTGCCGAGAGCCTTCGGGCGCACGGCCAGCCTCCGGGGCATGTCTGGCAGGCGGAAATCGCGCTCTCGAAGATGACCGAGCTCGAACGCGATGAAGTGTACGCAGAGGTTCTTCGCACCGGCAGGGTGAACAAGGATCTCGGGCTGGGATGGGGAAACGCTGCGTATCGTGTTCTCCTTGAGCACATGGAGGCACTGGTGCCGGACATTGAGGCAACGATGGACCGAAGTCCGCAGGCCAACTACGAGAAGGCGGAGACTCATGTCCCTCGCCGTGATCTCCTTGAGCTTGCTCATGCACGACCCGGGGACTGGGAGGCGAACTACCTTAGGCTCATCCGCGACAAGCTCGAGATTCAGGCGGTGGCGGCTCAGCCGGACACAGACTCCGTCGCTAACGGTGTCATTCGCGAAGCTCTCCTCGAGCTCGTCCACAGCGGCAATCGGAAGCTGCTCTCGCCGTTGAAGACTATGTGGCGCGGTATCAGGAACCGCTCTATGGAGAAGCCCGAAAACCAACGCCTCTTCGGCGAACTCGTCAAGCAGGGCCTGCGGGACCCTGACTACTCACGCCCAGGGTTGGCCGCCGCCTACCTTGTCCGCGCGATTCAAGCACTGGGGGATCCCGGATTCCAGGAGAGGAACACCCACCACAAGGAGCTACTCCAAGCCACCAAGAAGCGCCTCGCAGAAGCGGGATGGTTGAGGCCGGCACTGGAGTCCCGCTAGCGATGGGATGGGTGCCAGATCCGGCATTGTTGACAGGTTTGAAGGCGATCGTACGGTGGGTTCAACGACCAGCCATGGCCCGCAGGCAACGAGTGTTTGTCGACGGCGTCGTCTGCCACGTCGACTGTTGATCGGCCCACGGGCGCGGGTGACGGACGTGGGCCACTGCCCGGGCTGGCAGGCATAAGGAGGTCCACCTGGACAGCCCCACCCCTTGAGGGTTACCTATGTCCTGACGCAAAACCCTTACCCATGTCCTGATTGCGCTCACATCGTGTCGTTCGCTGACCCCTGACCCCTGACCCCGTCTCTCCGGGCCCGGAGCCCGGAGCCCGGGGTACACTGCCCCCCCGTGGAGGGTGGGCGACGGTGCAATACAGGCGCTTTCCCAAGATCCCGGACCTCCCGGTCTCGGTGCTCGGGTTCGGCTGCATGCGGCTGCCGGTGCTCGGCGGCGACCCCGCCCGCATCGACGAGGAGCGCGCCACGCGGCTGCTGCGCGACGCGGTCGACGCGGGCGTCAACTACGTCGACACGGCGTACCCGTACCACGACGGGGCGAGCGAGCCGTTCGTCGGCCGCGCGCTGGCGGGCGGCTACCGCGAGCGGGTGCAGCTCGCGACCAAGTGCCCGACGTGGCTGATCAGCGACGACGGCGGCTGGGAGCGCCTCCTCGACGAGCAACTCCGCCGCCTCGACACGGACCGCGTCGACTTCTACCTTCTCCACGGCCTCACGGCCGACCGCTGGGAGACGGTCAAGCGCTGCGGCGGCCTGGCGGCGCTCGACCGCATGCGCCGCGACGGCCGCATCGGCCACGCCGGCTTCTCGTTCCACGCCTCCGCCGACACGTTCGCGGAGGTGATCGCGGCGTACGACTGGGAGTTCTGCCAGCTCCAGATCAACCTGCTCGACACCGAGTACCAGGCCGGGCTCGCCGGGATGCGGCTCGCCGCCGCGCGCGGGGTCGGCGTGGTCGCGATGGAGCCGCTGCGCGGCGGCCTGCTCGCCAAGCAGCAGCCGGCGGCGGTCACCGAGATCTGGGCGCGG
>JAKAEN010000047.1 GCA_021818355.1 Actinomycetes bacterium
CATGGCCCGGGAGCCGATGAAGGCGTCGTCGTCGACGAAGACCGGCGCGGCCTGGGGCGGCTCCAGCACTCCCCCGATGCCTACACCTCCGGCCAGGTGCACCCGCTCGCCGATCTGGGCGCAGGAGCCCACCGTGGCCCAGGTGTCGACCATGGTTCCGCTTCCCACACGCGCGCCGATATTCACGTAGCTTGGCATCATCGTCACGCCGGGTGCTATGTAGGCGCCCCAGCGCGCGGAGGCGCCCGGCACAACGCGGATCCCCAGGCTCTCGTAGTCGCCCTTCAAGGGGATCTTGTCGCGGAACTCGAACGGGCCGGAGTGGCTCACCTCCGCCGCGGATGCGCGGAAAAGCAGCAGAATGGCCTGCTTCAGCCACTCATGCACGACCACCTCGCCGCCCGAGCCGTACTCGGCCACGCGCAACTCGCCGGAGTCGAGCCCGTCGATCGCCTCGGCGATCGTCCCTCTGACGTCAGCCGCGGAAAGCTCGAGATCGTCGCGACTCCCCCAGATCTCAGCTATCCGGTCCTTCAGCTCCATGGGTCCTCCGCCTAATTCAGGTCACTTCAAGCTAGCGGCTATCGCGGCGAGCTTCTCGGTGGGAGCCACCGCCGCGATGCGCAGGCAGTTGCGCGCGCCGGGACCGTAGAACTCCCCGGGGCTGCCCACGATCCCCGTCGCCTCGGCGACCATGGCGGCCAATTCGAAGCCGTCGCGCTCGGGATCGCTCACCCAGAGGTAGAACCCTCCCTCGGGCATCTCGGCCGGCAGGGAGAGGGATGCCGCAATCTCCAAGAGGATCTCCAGGCGCTCACGGTAGCGCCCTCTCTGCACCTCCACGTGCTCCTGGTCGCCAAGCAAAGCGGCCCCGATGGCCTGCATGGGGCCCGGGATCATCAGGCCCGCGTGCTTGCGCACCTCCGAGAGGTACCCGACCAGCTCCGCGTCCCCGGCGTAGAATCCGACCCGTCCGCCGGCGAAGTTCGAGCGTTTTGAGAGGGAATGCACCGCCAAAATGCCCTCGGTGCCGTGCTCGAGCACGGTGCGGGCGGGCCGGTCCCAGACGAACTCCACGTAGCACTCATCCGCCACCACGAAGAAGCCGTGTGCGCGGGCAAAGCGCACCACCTTGTCGTAACCCGAGACGCGCCCGGTGGGGTTGGAGGGGGTGTTGACCCAGCAGCAGAGCGCCCGGTCGAGCAAGGAGGGATCGATGGAGTCCAGGTCCAGCTCCCCGTCGGGGCCGGCCTCGACCGCCACCGCCCGGCAACCCGCCAGAGTGGCTCCCATGGCATAGGTGGGATAGGAGACCGCCGGATAGAGGACGACGTCGCGGGAGGGGTCCCGAAGCCGGAGATAGGCGGGCAGACCGGCCACGAACTCCTTGCTCCCCACCGTTGCGGCAATCTGTTCTGCGGGCACCTCCACACCGAAGCGCCTCGACATCCACCCGGAGGCGGCAAGGCGTAGCTCGAGCGATCCCGGCGAGCTGGGATAGCCCCGGGCGAGGGAGAGGCTGGCGGCCAGCGCCATCGCCAACTCCGGCACCGGGTCCACCGGAGTCCCGATCGAGAGGTCTACCAGTTCCAGGCCAACCTTGGCGGGTATGCGGCGTACCTCCGCCAGGCGGTCCTGAGGATAAGGGGGCGGCTGAAAACCTGCGCTCATAACGCCATACTAGGGCCCGGACCAGCCGGTCTCCGGGGGCGCCTATCTCCATGCGCTACGGATCGGGGAAACAGGTGTCGTTTGCCAGCTCCGGCACGGCCAATGGACCCTAATTTTTCATTGCCTCCACGGATAAATTCCCCCCATGCGGCGCGCCCTGGCGATCGGACTCATGCTGACGGCGGCGCTCATTGCCTCAGGGTGCCAGCGCCTCGCCGTGGGATCGCACGGAGTGTGGATGAACGGCACCACCTACATCGTCGGCTACGAGTGCCCCACCCTTTCCGACACCTCCCGCTACCTGGACGCGGCGTTGATGGACGCTACACACGATCCGGCCGAGGTGCGCGGCGATCTGCTTCTCGCCTACGCCTCCGTCGATCAGTACCTCCCCGGCGCCGACCCGCGCAGCTCCCCCTCCTTGCACAAGGTCCTGGACGATCTGAGCGCGGCAATAGTCGCCTGGAGCCCGAGTGGATCGGGACTGCATGCCAGCGTGCATCCGAATGCCAGGATGGACCAGATGGTCTACCATCTCGAGCGCTACCTCGACCAGCTGGAAGGCTACTGCTGAGGAGCCTTGGCGTCCAAGGCGCCTTCGGGCAGGAACTCTTTGAAGAGAGCCAATGAGGAGGGCTCCAGCCGAGCCGTGATCAGGTAGCTCTCGCCCTTGAGGGTCGACTGCAGGATCAGGCCCTCGGCATGCAGCCGGGCCAGCACGTCGCCACGCGAGGCCGGCACCACCAGGTCGTAGATGCGGGTCGCCGCCCTCACCATGCGGGCGATGCTCTCCCTCAGCTCCCCCAGGCCGAAGCCGGTGAGGGCGGAGACGAACACGGCCTCCGGGAAGTCCCGGCGCAGGCCGTCCAGGCTCTCCACCAGGTCGCACTTGTTGACGACCAGAAGCTCCGGCAGCTCCGAGGCGCCGATCTCGGCCAGCACCTCGCGCACCGCGCTCACCTGGGCCTGCGGGTCCTGGTAGGAGCCGTCCACCACGTGTATCAGGAAGTCGGACTCCGCAACCGCCTCAAGTGAGGAGCGGAAAGCCTCCACCAGCTGGTGGGGGAGCTTGCGTATGAATCCGACCGTGTCGGAGAGAAGGAAGGCCTCCCCGCCCGGCAGCTGCATGCGCCGGGTGCGGGTGTCGAGAGTCGCGAAGAGGCGGTTCTCCACCAGGGTGTCGGCGCGGGTGAGCGCGTTCAGAAGCGAGGACTTGCCCGCGTTGGTGTAGCCGATCAGCGAGGCGTTGTGGACCCGGCTCGCTCCCCTCGCCTTGGACTGCACCTGGCGCGTCTTCTGGAACTCCCCCAGCTGCCGCTTGAGCCTGGCGATGCGGGACTGGATCCGGCGCCGGTCCTCCTCCAGCTTGGTCTCGCCGGGCCCCCGGGTTCCGATTCGTCCCACCTGCTGTGAGAGCTGGGTGCCGCGCCCGCGCAGGCGGGGCAGCCGATAGTTGAGAAGGGCCAGCTCCACCTGCGCCTTGCCCTCCATGGATTTTGCGTTCTGGGCGAAGATGTCCAGGATGAGGGCTGTGCGGTCGATGGCGGTGCGGCCCAGGACCTTCTCCAGGTTGCGCTGCTGGGCCGGGGTGAGCTCGTCGTCGAAGATCACCGTGTCGCAGTCGGTGGCATAGGAGAGCTCGCGCAGCTCCTCCACCTTGCCCCTCCCGATGTAATAGGCCGGGTCGGGGGTGGTGAGGCGCTGGGTCAGCCGCCCGACCACATCGGCCCCGGCAGTGTCGACGAGGAGGGCCAGCTCCTCCAGGGATTCCTCCGTCTCCTCCGGATCGTGGCCGGAGAGGGTGACTCCGACGATGACGATCCGCTCTCGGAAACTGCGCTCGATGAGCGTCATGCGATGGGGGCTTCCGGCATCAGCGCGCCAGGCGGAAAGCTTCGGCCACGGTCACCGTGGCTATCAGCGTGCTCGGTCCGCGAAGGTACATCTCTCCCGCCTCCCCGCGCCTGGCCCACAGGGTTCCCCCCGGGTTGCGCACCTCCACCTCGCCCTGGGCCAGCCCCTGGTCGAGCAGGAGGAAGGCGGCGGCCGTCGAGCCCGTGCCACAGGCGAGGGTGACTCCCGCCCCCCTCTCCCACACGCGCAGGCGCGCCAGGGCGGGCGAATCAAGCTCCACCCATTCGACGTTGGTCCCGGCCGGATAACCGGCCTCGATCTCGGGCCCGAGCGCGGCAATCTCGATCTCGGCGAGACGTTCGCCGGCATCTCCGCCGGCCTCGGGCAAGAAGACAAGATGGGGGTTCCCCACCTCGAGCTCGGTGCCCCGCCACTTTCGCCCGGCGAAGAAGCCGGTCCGCGCGAAGGGCGGACTCACGTAGGATACCTTGCCCATCTCCGCCTCGATCAGCATCGCCCCGGAGGCGCCGTAGCCCTCGGGGCTCAGCCGGCGCGGCCCCGCGTCGGTGGAGACCTCGATCGGCCCGATCGGCATCTGAGCGGTGGCGTAGGCGGCGTGCCCCAGGCAGCGGATGCCGTTGCCACTCATCTCCGCACGGGTGCCGTCGGAGTTGTAGAGCGCCATGGCCAGCGAGGCCGTGCCCGTGGGAACGGCGAGAATCAGACCGTCCGCGCCTATCCCCAGCCTGCGGTCCAGCAGGCGGATGACGGCTGAGGGATCCGGCTCGAAGAGTTCGGGGCAGAAGGCGACCAGGAAGTCGTTTCCCAGCCCCTCCAGCTTGTAGAACTCCTCGACCACGGCCATGGCGCAAGCTTAGCCTCGGCAGCCAACCTGGTTCACCTGCGTCGCCTCCGCGGAGGGAGAAGATTCCCGGAGAATTCGCCACAAGTTAATCCGGGCTTCCCCTCGGCTTCAACTGGCCGGGAAAGAATGAAATCACAAGGAGCGGCGCCGGCACCACCCCGACCGCAGCCGGTTATCGGCGGTACTACCCCGCCGCCGAGTCGCCCCTTACCGCCAAGACGCCCGGGGGGGAAAGTCCCCATCCCCTCCCCTCCGGGCCAGGCGGGCCTCAGGCCTCTTCGATGACGTAGTCGTCTCCCCCGGCGCGCTTCACCTCGTACATCAGGTGATCGGCTTGCCTGAGCAGTGCATCGGGATCGACTCCCCCCTTGCGGGAGAGAACCATGCCCATCGAGGCGGTCACCGACGCATGGCTTCCGTCCTCCCCGACCGCCACCGGGCGCTCCACCGCCGCGGCCAGCCTGGCCAGGGTGGCGCGGGCGTCCTTCTCGTCCCGGATCGAATCGACCAGGCAAACGAACTCGTCGCCGCCGATGCGCGCCACGCAGTCGCTGCGCCGAAGAACCCCGGAGAGGGCCTCGGCCACACCCACCAGAAGGCGGTCGCCCCCGGCATGGCCGTAGGTGTCGTTGATCCGCTTGAAGTCGTCGAGATCCAGGTAGACCAGGCCCAGGTAGTCGTGGTCCTCGCGGTGGCGGAAGATGGCATCCTCCAGGCGCGTGGTGAGCTGGGCGCGGTTGGGAAGCTTGGTCAGCTGGTCGTGGTAGGCCATCTCCAGCAGCTCCTGCTGGTAGTCGACCATGGCGCTGATGTCGGAGAAGACCGCCATCACCTGGGTCTCGCCCGACTCCCCCGCCCTGAAGACGCTTATGTGCATGAGGGCCGGGAAGGCCTCCCCGCTCTTGCGCCGGTTCCACATGGTCCCGCTCCAGCTCCCCCGGGATTTGAGAGCCTCGGTCAGCTCCCCGAAGAGCTCGGGTGGATTGAGATCGTTGGCCTGGGTGATCGTCTCCATCCCCGCCGACTCCTCGGGGCCGAAGCCGGTAATGCGATGGAAGGCCGGGTTGGCGCGAAGTATCCTGCCATCGAAGTCGGTCACCACGATGGCCTCGAGGGAGACCTCGAAGAAGACGGCGGCCTGGGCCAGCTCCCGCGACTCGCGCAGGCGGGCGGTGATGTCGTTGCCGATCACCACCATGGAGGCGTCGACGGTGCCCCGGGATGGAACGGCGACGCAGCGCCACTCGTAGACCCTGCTCTCTCCGTTGGGGACGTGAACGGAGCCGATGAAGGCGCGCTGCTGGCCGCCGTCGCGCATCTCGGCCAGCCATTGCTTTACCCGGGCGTACACCTCGGGAGTGAAGACGGCCTCCATCTCCGGCCTCTGGAAACGCTCCTGGAAGGGCCGCCCCACCAGTTGCTCCATGGTCTGGTTGGCACGCAGCTGGCGCAGGTTCGAGTCCAGCACGATGATGGGCTGGGGCAGGGCGTCCATGATGTTGGAGGAGAAGTCGCGCTCCCAGCGGATGGCCTGGTTGGCAAGATGCTCGGAGGTTATATCGGCCCCCAGGATCGCCACCAGCTCGACCTGCCCCTCCTCGAAGCGGACCGGCGCGTAGGTCATGCGCAGGAGGTGGCGCTCGCCGGAGGAGGCGGTGTGCCAGTAGTCGCGGGGGCGGACCGTGCCGCCCTCCATCACGCGGCGGAACGCGGTGCGGATCAACTTGGCATCGGCAGGGTCCGTCCAGCGCCTCCAGCTCTCGAGTTCGGTGCTGGCCTCCTCGAAGCTGAGCCCGGTGATCTCCTGGGCCCGGCTGTTGAAGCGCACTATCCGGCCCGCGCGGTCCGCCACCACCACGAAGCCGGGGAGGGAGTTGAGAACGGATTCGCTGATCAGGCGCTCGCGCCTCAGGTCCTGCTCGGCCTGAGCCTGGTCGGTGGCGTCATGGACGATGGAGAGGAAGAGCCGCCTCCCCTCCTCGCTGTAGACGTGGGTATAGAGGTCCATGTGGCGGAGTTCGCCGTCGGAGCGGCGGTGGCGGACCCGCGAGTGGTACCCGCCGGCCGCGGTAGCGCTCTCGGCGATCTCGGCCAGCGCTTCAGGGGTCAGATCCACGTTGAGATCAAAGACGGAGAGTTGGTCCAGCTGCTCCTGGCTGTAGCCGTAGAAGTCCAGAGCAGCCCGGTTGGCCTCCAGCATCTGCCCGCTGTCGGCGTCGAAGACGAATTTGAGGGCCTGGTTGCCCTCGAACATGTGCTCAAGGCGCGCCGTGCGCACGCTGAGCTCGTGACCCACCCGCTCCCTCTCCAGGATGACCGAGGCGAGATTGGCGCATATCTCGAGCAGGTTGCGATGGAATGCCCCCGGGCTTCTGGTCTCGAAGCTGGTCAGGGCGAAGGTGCCTATGACCGCACCCTCGTGGTCGAAGACCGGCGTCGACCAGCAGGCCCGGAGCTGGAGATCCTCGGCCGTGTCGGCGATCGCCGACCAGCGCGGGTCGTCGCTGATGCTGGCCACGTAGACGGGTGAGCGCTGGAGCACCGCGTTGGGGCAGGAGCCGCCGTCGGGCCTCAGGTCCACCACCGAGAGCGCCTCGCGGGCCCGTGCGGAGAGCGAGGGCCCCGCCACCAGGCGCAGCTTCCCGTCGATCACGCTCATGATGGTCGCCACCGAGTTGGGCAGGGTGGCCTCGGCCGCCATGCACACCTCGTCCAGGAGGGGGCCGGCTTCCAGTCCGGCCGCCATAGAGCGCAGGATCCCGTTCTGCAACGAGAGTATCTCGGCAAGCTGCAACGGAGAGAAGGGGGTGGGATCCTGGCCGGAAGGATCGCCGCCGAGAAGCACGTGCGAGGCCGCCCCGTTACGGGCGGTCAAGTCGGCCAGCACCGAGCTGAGCTCGTCCTCCAGCCCGGTCAGCTCCTCCTCGGTGTCGAGACCACCCGGAGCCGCGGCCCCGGAGTCGCCTTCGCCCCGCTCGGCGGCGAGCTCCGGAAGGCGGGCGACAAAGCGCCTCAGGTCCTCCAGTGGGCGCCTTATGTCGGTCAGCTCCGCGTATCGTCCGATCTCGCTCAGCTGGGCGGACCAGCGCCTGAGAGCCGCCATGGCGCCGAGCGCGGTGCGCGGTGCCCGGACGTTGGTCTCGAAGTGGAACGCCTCCACCCACGGCCCGACGTCCTCCGCGGGCATCGGCCTGGCGATGCCGAACCCCTGGCCGAAGTCGGCACCGAGAACAGCCGCCGCCTCGATAAGGGAGGCGTCCTCGAGCCCCTCCACCACCACCCGCATCCTCAGATCGTGGGCCAGGCGCGTCAAGTGCTGGATGAGCCCGAGCTTGTGATGAGGGTTACCCGCCCCCCGCACCAGCTGCTGGTCGATCTTCACGTCCTCGAAGCCGAAGTTCTCCAGGCGCAGCAGCGAGCTGTATCCGCTGCCCAGGTCGTCCTGGGCGAACCCCACGCCCAGCTCGCGCATGGCCCAGAAGATCTCCTCTCCCTCCCCGCCCGGCTCCCCGAGGTGCTCCTCCTCGGTCAACTCGAGCGTCAGGCGATGAGGCGACACTCCGGACTCGGCCAGGCGGCGGTTCAGGGACTCCAGGTAGCGACGGTCTCGCAAGCCCTGGCCGGGGAGATTGAAGGAGAGCGAGAGGTCGAGGCCGAGCGAGTCCCACTCGTTCATCTGGGCAAGTGCGATGCCCAGACCGCGGTCGAAGAGATGCAGCAGGTCGTCGGAGCCGAGTGCGGAGAGGAACTCCCCCGGCATGATCAGCCCGCCATCCTCACCGCGCAGGCGCGCCAGGGCCTCGAACTTGGCCACCCGGCCGGTGCGCAGCTCCACGATCGGCTGGTAATGCATCTCCAGCGCATCGGTGCGGATCTTGGCGCGATAGGCGGCGGATATGGAAAAAGGCACCGACCCGGGCCTCTCCAAGGCGACGAGCGCTCCCCCCATCGCCTGCTGGAAGAAGGCCAACGCCCTCCTGCGCGAAGGGGCGGCGAAATAGCCCGCGGTGCCGGCGAAGATCGCCACCACACCACCTGTGCTCCGGTCGGCCTGGGACACCGGTACGGCGGCGACGCTTCGCGCTCCCAGCTCGTCCAGCACGGGCCGGAAGGCCTCCATCCGGGGGTCGGCGGCGACCGAGTGCACGATCCTGGTCGTCCCCGTCGACCATGCGCGGCCCCAGGGGCCGGCAGACTCCGCCCCCGGAGGGCCTCCGGGAATGACGAAGTCGAGGGTCTCGCCGCGATAGCACTCGAGCGAGATGTCACCGTTCACGTCGATGCGGCCGTAAGCGACGGCTACCACGCCTTCGATGCCGTTCAGGATCGCCAGGCTGCGCCGAACCAGGTCGGCGCGGGTGGGCGCGGTGCGAACCGTCTCCGCCAGCAGCGAGATCCGCCCTGCGACCGCCTCGTCGAGGCGTTCCACCTCGGCCACGCTGATATGCAGCACCATCGAAAGGCGCCTGCGCAGCGCGGCGATCAACGCCTCGGAGTCCTCGCGGTCGAGGCCGAGCTGGGTTGCACGGCGATGGAAGACCTCACCGAAGTCCGAGACAAGCTGCATCATGTCGCTGGCGCGCACGCCGGCCAGGAAGTGGGCCAATCCGATGCGTCTGGCCTCGGCTTCCAGCTCGTCCTCGGGTCGTCTCGGATCGAGCAGCATCGAGAAGGCACGCCTGTGCCCCTGCTTAAGCCTGATGAGCTCCTCGTCGCTGAGCCGCGCGAGCAGCCCGTCGGCCGCGCCGCCTCCGGCCACAGGGGCAAGGAGCGCCTCGAGCAGCTCCTCGGTGGCATCGGCCAGGGCGTCGTCCAGCCTGGCTCCGGCGGCTGCGAAGATGTGGGTGGGAACCGGGACGCTCATCGCGCACTAAGTCCCGGCAAAGGGGATGAGAAAGCTGACAGGGGCAAAGTGCCCCCGCACACGGCTCGCGAGCCAACGCCATGCAAATCGCCCGTGCGCAACCGGACACCTCCTGTCCGTTAATTCTCGACATCCAGGAGGAAGGTCTTGAGTATCACGAAGCTACGCCCTCAGCAGCTCCAGGAGATCCGCGCCCAGCTCAGCGGGGTCGTCGTGCCAGGCGATGCGCGGGTCGCGGCGGAACCACGAGCGCTGCCTCCGGGCGAGCCGGCGAGTCCGCCGGACGATTACCGGAACCGCCTCGGCAAGGGTGATCTCCCCGCGCAGCACCGAGAACAGCTCTTGGTACCCGATGGCCTGGGAGGCGGTGCGCGACAGGGGCCCTGCGGCGAGCAGGCGCTCGCACTCTTGCAGCCAGCCCTGCTCCAGGAGCTCGGAGACCCGCACCTCGATGCGGCGATCGAGCAGCTCGAAGTCCATCCGCAGCCCGAAGAGCCGCCCTCCGGGCTCGTGATAGGCCGAGAGCCCGGGGCCGAAGCTCGAGAAACTCCTCCCGGTGATGGCCATCACCTCAAGCGCGCGCACAATCCTCCTCGCGTTTCCCGGCTCCATGCGCGAGGCCGCCAGCGGATCCATCTCCGATAAGCGTCGATGCAGCTCCTCCGGCCCGACCACGGCCAGCTCGGCCTCGATGGAGGCCCTGACCTCGGGATCACTGGGGGGAATCGAAAGCCGGTCGAAGATCGCGCTCACGTAGAGCCCGGTGCCCCCGACATAGAGTGGGACCTGCCGCGCCTCGAGAGCGGACTCGGCGGCTTCGGCGGCGCGCTGATAGTCGGCCACCGAGAACTCCTCGCCCGGATCGGCAAGGTCGATAAGGCGGTAGGCCATGCCCCCCAGCTCCTCAGGCCCGGGCTTGGCCGTTCCCAGGTCCATGCCCCGATACACCGCCATGGAGTCGCAGGAGAAGAGCGCCAGCCGGGACTCGGTCCTGGCCAGCTCCAGCGCCAACCCCGTCTTGCCAACCCCGGTGGCCCCGACCAGGCCGATACGCATGCGCCACATCCCACCGAAAAGCCGCCGCCAGGCACTTCAGCCTAAACGTCCGCACACGGCCGCCGAAGTTTCGCCGGGCTACACTTGTCCAGGCCAAGCCGGCCTGGAAAGAGGAGCGATGAGCGAGGAGAAGCTGCGGGCGGAACCGCCTTACCGCCTGCGGCGCAACAAGGTTCAGGGAAGCTACTCCAAGGAGCGGATCTACGAGCTGCTGGACACGGCGGCCATCTGTCATCTCGCCGTCGTGGAAGACGGGCTCCCGGTGGTGATACCCACCCTCTACGCGCGCATGGGCGACGAGATCCTCCTTCACGGGTCACGCGCATCCTCCGTGCTGAAGGCTGCCGCCTCCCAGGAGAAGGTCAACCTGGTGGTTACCTTGGTGGACGCCCTGGTGCTCCCCGACAACATCTTCGACCACACCGTCGACTACCGCAGCGTCTCGGTGGCCGGGCGTGCGCGCCTGGTGAACGAGCCCGTGGCCAAGGCCCGTGCCCTCGAGCACCTCTCCCGCGCGGTGCTCCCCGGACGCTGGGAGCAGGTCCGTGGTCCCAGCGACGCCGAGCTGCGCCAGACCTCGGTGATCGCCGTGGCCATAGAGCAGGCGGCCATGAAGTTCAGCGCAACCGACCCCGAGGAGATCGACTCGGCCGCAACCTGGACCGGAAGGATTGTCTTCGGGGAGCGCCCGGTCCAGCCCGAGCCCTCGAAGAGCTGGAAGGATTCCGCGGGAGCCGTCGACCCGGCCGCGATCGCCTCCCGCTTCATGGGCTGAAGCCTTTAGACCGTGGCCACCTGCAGATGGGTGCGATGCCGGGGGGCGGCGGTGACTTCGCGCAGTTCACCGCGCAGGAAGTGCG
Source organism: Actinomycetes bacterium (assembly GCA_021818355.1). Classification (GTDB taxonomy): domain Bacteria; phylum Actinomycetota; class Acidimicrobiia; order Acidimicrobiales; family Acidimicrobiaceae; genus Acidithrix. Next base: position 11,171 of record JAKAEN010000047.1, read on the forward strand.
GCGCCGCGTCGACGATCTCCACCATGGCGTATGACCCGGCCGCGAGCCTCTCGGAGCTCTCGGAGACCCTCTTGCGCGGGAAGTGCACCAGCTTGTTCTGGCGGGTGCGGCCGGAAACCATCTCCGGGTTCCTCTTGCTCGGCCCCTCCACCAGAACCTCTTCCACCCGCCCGACCCGGGCGCGATGGCGGGCATAGGCCGAGCGGTCGGTCACGACCTTCAGCCTCTCGAAACGCTCGGCCACCACCGCCTCGGGAACGAACAGCTCCTCCATGGAGGCAGCCTCGGTCCCGGGCCTGGGCGAGAAGATGAAGGTGTACGCACCGTCGAAGGACGCCTCGGCCGCAACCTCCAGGGTGGCGGTGAAATCGTCCTCCGTCTCGCCCGGGAAGCCGACGATGATGTCGGTGCTGACCGCAAGGTCGTCTATCCCGGCCCGGGCCGCCGCAAGCTTCTCCAGGTAGCGGCTGCCGGTGTAGCCGCGGTGCATCGCAGCCAGTATCCGGTCCGAGCCGGACTGGAGCGGAAAGTGCAGCTGGTTCATGATTTGCGGCGATGCGGCCATGGCGGCGATCGTCTCGGGGCGCATGTCCTTGGGATGGGGGGAGGTGTAGCGTACCCGGCGAATGCCCTCCACCCCGGCCACCGCTGCGAGCAGGTCCGCAAAGAGGGGGGCAAGACGCTTCTCCGACCTGGCGACGTAAGCTCCGCCCAGCACCGCCTCGTCGAAGCCGCCGCTCTGCCTGGCCGCCACGGTCAGGTCGCGCCCGTAGGAGTTCACGTTCTGACCGAGCAGGGTAACCTCGGTGACGCCGCGCTCGGCAAGGGCCTCCACCTCGGCGAGCAGCTCACCGAAGGGTCTGGAGATCTCGGACCCCCTGACACTGGGGACGATGCAGAAAGCGCAGTTGTTGTCACAGCCGATCTGAATGGTGACATACGCCGAATAGGGGGCCTCAGCCCTGGTCGTGGGCCCCGATGCGAACTCCAGCTCTGGATCGGCCGCCTCCAGGATCTCCACCACCCTCCCTTCGGAGTAGCTCCTGGTGAGCAGCTTGGGTACGTTGCCCACGTTGTGGGTCCCGAGGACCACGTCGACCCAGCCCGCGCGTTCGAGAACGGTGTCCCGGTCCTTCTGCGCCAGGCACCCGGCCACAACGATCTTCATATCGGGTCTGACGTCCTTGAGGGCCTTCAGGTGGCCGAGATGGCCGTAGAGCTTGTTGTCTGCATTCTCACGGATGCAGCAGGTGTTGAGGACCACAACGTCCGCTTCGTCGGCGCTGGAAGCCTCGGTCATGCCTTCTCCGGCCAGGAGCCCTGCGATTCGCTCCGAATCGTGCTCGTTCATCTGGCAGCCGAAGGTGCGGACATAAAAGCGCTTTTCCACCCCAAACACAATAGCCGCCGCCCTCCCTGGCCCGGGAAGGCGGCGGCTGCCGGATGAAGGAACTCAATCCTCCAGGTAGATGGGCTCCTCGTCGTCCTCGCTGAAGCCCTCACCCTCGTTCTCCACGATCCCGACCGCGGCACGGATCTTCTCCTCCAGCTCGGCGCGGAGGAGCGGATTGCTCTCGATGTAGGCCTTGACATTCTCCCGTCCCTGGCCCAGCTGCTCGCCCTCGTAGGTGTACCAGGCTCCGGACTTCTTGACGATGCCCATGTCGACGCCGACGTCCAGCAGCGACCCCTCTTTGGAGATGCCCTTGCCGTACATGATGTCGAACTCCGCCTGCTGGAAAGGCGGCGCCACCTTGTTCTTCACCACCTTCACCCTGGTGCGGCTGCCAACCACGTCGGCTCCATCCTTGATGGACTCCACCCTGCGGATGTCGAGGCGAACCGAGGAGTAGAACTTGAGGGCGCGGCCTCCCGGAGTCACCTCCGGGGATCCGTACATAACCCCGATCTTCTCCCTCAGCTGGTTGATGAAGAGAGCGATGGTCTTGGACTTGTTCAAGTTGGCGGTCAGCTTCCGAAGCGCCTGGGACATCAGGCGTGCCTGCAGGCCCACGTGGGAGTCGCCCATCTCCCCTTCGATCTCGGCGCGCGGGGTGAGCGCCGCGACCGAGTCGATCACCAGCACGTCGAGAGCACCCGAGCGCACCAGGGTGTCGGCGATCTCCAGGGCCTGCTCGCCGGTGTCGGGCTGGGAGATGAGGAGCTGATCGATGTCGACCCCGATCGCCTTGGCATAGACGGGGTCGAGCGCGTGCTCGGCGTCGATGTAGGCACAGGTGCCACCCTGCCGCTGGGCTTCGGCCACCACGTGCAGCGCCAGAGTCGACTTGCCAGAGGACTCCGGTCCGAAGACCTCCACCACGCGGCCTCGAGGCAGGCCGCCGACCCCCAGAGCCAGGTCGAGAGCCATAGCTCCGGTGGAGATCGACTCCACCGCCATCTGCGGGCTCTCACC
>JAKAEN010000048.1:0-342 GCA_021818355.1 Actinomycetes bacterium
TCGGTGATGGGTCCGCATCCCTATCCGCTTATGGTGCGCCAATTCCAGCGGGTCATCGGCGACGAGGCCCGGGGGCAGATGCATGAGCTGATCGGCGCGGACCCCGACTTCGTGGTCGCCTGCGTGGGCGGCGGCTCCAACGCCGCCGGCACATTTACCGCCTTCGTCGAGAGCGACGCCGCCATCGTAGGCGTGGAGCCGGCCGGTGGCGCGGCGGTCGGACGGGGGACGCCGGGCGTGGTTCATGGAATGCGCTCCCAGTTCCTCCAGGACGAATTCGGCCAAGTGGAGGAGGCGCAGTCCATCTCCGCCGGCCTCGACTATCCGGGGGGCGGCCCCGAG
>JAKAEN010000048.1:352-13548 GCA_021818355.1 Actinomycetes bacterium
GAGCACGCCTACCTTGCCTCCATCGGGCGCGCGCGCTACGAGGCGGTGGACGACGCCGCGGTTCTGAACGCCTTCCAGGTGCTCTCCCGCCGTGAGGGAATCATTCCCGCTCTCGAGCCCGCGCACGCCCTGGCCTGGGTGCTGGCCGAGGCGGGCAAGTCGATACCCCCTGGCTCGCGGGTGCTGATGACGCTCTCCGGTCGCGGGGACAAGGACTCCGAGCAGGTGGCCGAGATCCTGGGAGGTGCCTAGTTGAGCGCCTTCGTGCTTCCTGAGGAGCTGACCCTCGAGGCCAGGCTGCGGGCTCGCCGCGCCGCCGGGGAAAAGCTGCTGGTCCCATATGTGACGGCAGGGCTCACCGATGACTGGACTCGGGTGGTGGAGGCCGTCGCCGCGGCCGGGGCGGATGCCATCGAGATCGGCATTCCCTTCTCCGACCCCATCATCGACGGCCCGGTGATCCAGGCCGCATCGCAAACAGCCCTGGAGCGTGGGGTGACCCCGGCCTCGGCGCTGGCCGAGCTCGGCGAGGTCCCCATCGAAGTGCCGATGGTGGCAATGACCTACTGCAACATCCTCTTCCACGCCGGTTTCCAGCGTTATGCGGGATGGCTGGAGGAGGCCGGCGTGTCCGGGACCATCTTCCCCGACCTGCCCATGGAGGAGGCGCGCCCATGGGCCGAGTTCGCCGCGGAGAAGGGGATCGCCAACGTTCTGCTCGCCGCCCCCACCACCCCCGAAGAGCGGGCACGGGAGATCGCGGCCGAATCGCGGGGCTTCGTCTACGGGGTGGGTCTTATGGGCGTGACCGGTGTGCGTGAACAGCTGGCGGCCAGCGCCATCGGGGTCGCCAAGCGCCTCAAGTCGGTCACCGACCGGCCTGTGCTCATAGGCGTGGGCGTCTCGAATCCGGAGCACGCCCGCCAGCTCGCTCCTCACGCCGACGGCGTCGTGGTGGGATCGGCCCTGGTCAAGATCCTGGCTGACGGGGGAGGGCCGGATGGCGCATACGACTTCGTCTCCTCCTTGCGCCGCGCCCTGGACGGACAGTAGCGGCCCATGGCCGAACCCGGCTGCGAGCTCTGCGAAGCCCAGCGGATAACACCCTGGCTGCACGAGGACGACCTCTGCTTCGTGGCGGAGTGCGAGAGCTGCGGGGTGCCGATGGTGGTTCTCAGGGAGCACCGCGTCGAGGTGAGCGAGGCGGAGCTCGACCATATGATCGGGCGACTCGAGCAGGCCGGGCGGGACTTCTTCGGAGAGAGGCGCTTCTTCGTCGACAAGGTGAGGCGCCAGATCCCCGATCACTTCCACGCCCACGCGCGGCCCTATCTCTTCGACCGCCTGCGCTGAGCGCCTCGAGCGGGCGCCACGGGGCGCCTTAGGCGAGGTTCCGCAGAACCTTGGCCGTCGATGACTCGAGGCGATCGGCAGCCTCGGGCGAGAGGGGCTCGCATAGCCAGTCCCAATGCAGAGAGACGGCGCCGCCGACCTCGAGCCTTCCGCTCTCCCGGCCCACCATGGCTTCGAGGCCCAGCCGGACCTTCTCGGCCCGCGGCTCGCCCTCTCTCAGGCCGTGCCCGTCGAAGACCAGCTCACGGCTTTGGACCATGGCCTGGTCGCCTTCGATGGAGAGCAGCGTGCCTTGACGGATCCTGCAGCCGTCCAGGATGGAGAGGACCTTCTGCGGTCCGCCCCGTCGCAGCACGCCGAGCCAGGGGTAGACCACGAAGACGTGGTAATTGTGCTGCAAGGGCGCGCCAAGGGCGAGCGGGGCGACCAGCTCTTCCTCGCTGCGCCCGGTGCGGACCTCCATGCGCGCCACCGCCGAGGCCGCGAAGGCGTCCCCGGCCACCCGGGAGGCCATCTCGCCGCCCAGCCAGTAAGCGTCCACCACCGAGTCATCCAGCGGGTCGGCAACGTTGTTGGCTTCCGCGATGAGGTGCAGGTAGGGCCAGGCGCCGGTGAACTGGCGCGCGATCGCGTCCAGCCCGCCCGCTTGCAGCGCCTCGGCCCGGGCGGCGGCCGCCGTAAGCAGGGAAGGGTCGTCCGGCCCGCAGTAGCCAAGTTCGTTGGGAGGGTAGGCGTAAAGGGCGAATCGGCGCCGTCCGCGCGCCGCCGAACTCTCGGGACCTTCGTGCGCCGCGGGCAAGCCCCTACTCCTCGGTCTGGGCCGCCCAGCCGGCGTCCAGGCGCAGAAGCTCCTCGAAGGCCGCGTCGATCTCGTCCGCTTCTTCGGGCGTGAGGATCTGGATCACCATGCCCGCGTGCACCAGGACGCGCTCGCCGCCTTCGAGCTCGGGAAAGAGCAGCCCGTTGTAGGGGCGCACCTCGCCGGCGAGCTCGACCATGGCCACAGGCCCGTCGACGCTTCTGACCGTTCCGGGAATGCTGACGCACATGTGACCTCAACCAACCTTTGGAGCAGGCGGAGCCGGGCTATCCGGACCGCGGCCCCACTCTTATGCTTAGCAGCTCCTCTTCGGCCACCAGCGCGTTCTCCGGGTCCTCCGGGGAGGGGAAGTAGGTGGGGACGCGCACCGTGGTCAGCGCAGACCTGGCCTGCTCGCGGAGGATGCGATTCTGGGCGAAGAGGTCGCCCGCGCAGACTATGGCCCGGGGCTGCCACTCCTTCAACAGGCGCACCATGGCCGTGCCCACGAAGTTGCCGAGCGAGACGAAGACCGAGCGGGCCAGCACATGGCGCTCGACGCCGGCGATCCGGTAGCTCATCACGCTTCGCAGCAGCCGGGTGCCCTCCAGGCGGTATCCCCGGGGCCCGGGCGCGACGAAGGTGTCCACCTCCACGGCTTCGGGATCGGGCGCCATGGCCGCGGCCACGTCCGCCTCCTCCATTCCGATCACCAGCGACGTCGCGGCGAAGAGCCAGCCCGGGGCGGAGGACGAGACTGCGCCCACACCCGCGTCGAAGGAATCGATGGCCGCGGTCAGCTCTGGGAACGCGCGCCGATAGTTGGCGACCAGCCGTGGCCCGTTCTCATCGATGGCGGCAATGGAGGCCAACAGGTCCGCGCCGCGCATGGGCAGCGCCTCGAAGCCGATGAGCGGGGAGACCCTGCCGTCGGGATCGTGGGCGGCGATCATCGAATCCGGGTCGTCGAAGGCCAGCCATGCGACAGCCACCGCCTGATCCGCCATCCCGTAGCGCCCGAGCGCGCTCGAAACCCGGGGGTAGTCACTCATCTTGGAACCTCCGATAGCGAGCGGACGATTTCGGCGACCTCGATGTCGCGCACCTGGGTCGCCTTGACGCCGAGGCGGGATAGTTCTCCTACCGCGGTCATGACGAACTCCTGGAAGCGCCGCTCCAGCTCCGGTGTCAGGCCCAACTCGAAGCTGAAGGCGTCGGAGGGTACGATGCCGATGAGCACCATGTCGAGAGGGGTTCCCAAGCCGGCCGCCAGCTTGAAGAGGTGCACCGGGTCGACTTCGTGCGCGGTGGGGCGCATGTTGGGTCCCAGGTCTCCGAGGATTCGCGAGTCGAGCCGGTAGATCGACCCCGGATCCGCTTCGGTGGCGACGGCGTCCATCACGATCACCGGCCGGCTCTCGCCGATGAGCTCCATCAGGCCGAAGCCCGCCAGCCCTCCGTCGACCACCTCCACCGCGGGCTCGAATTCGAAGCACGCGGCCAGGCACTTGGCCGCGTAGACCCCGATGCCCTCGTCCCTGTAGAGGATGTTTCCCATCCCCACCACCAAAGGCTCAGTCATGCTTGGTCCCGGCCCTCTTCACGTACTTGTAGCCGCCGAAGGAGATGACGATGTCGCCTTCCTTCCACATGATGGAACGCCAGATCTCGTAATAGATGTGGAAGACCGCCCAGGCGATGATGATCCAGGCCGTTACCAGGTGGGTCTCACGCACGCCTACGTTGCCGCCAAAGACGGTGAGCGTCCAGTCGGTCACGAAGTGGAGCAGCCTCGGCCACCAGCTTCCAACCGTGGAGATGTTGGCGCTGAAGGCCGCCACGTAGAGCTGGAATCCGGTCAGGAGCTGGGTCAGCATGATCACGTGGAACAAGAGGAAGAGCACCGCCAGGAACGGGTCGCGCTTAGAGGTGTCCAGCCTCTTGCGGCGGTTGAAGGTGACGAAGTTGAGGAGCGCCTCCTTGAACTGCGTGAGGTTCTCCGGGCTGGGGCGCAGGTCGGTTATGTCCTTGTGCTTGGTGGAGAAGACGTACAGATAGGCGATGAGGAACATCGATACGTCCAGGATCAGCGCCCCGTAGAAGTGGATGGCGCGGTTCCAGGCCATGAAGTAGGTGTTGGCGTCGATGGCGGTCGGATTGGGGGAGTAGAAGGGATTGGCTATGTAGAGGCCGGTGGCGAAGCAGACCACCACCGCCAGCGCCTGGATCCAGTGGATGGCGCGCCAGGTGGCGGTCATGCGTGGTACTCTTATCACCTGGACCACCGGCGCCTCGCCGGCGCCGGACCCCTCGCCCGGGCGCAGCTCGAGCTCTTTCTTGCTCATGGCCGCCTCCTAGCCCCCGAAGCCGGTGACGCTGCAGGCGCCGTCGGTCGGGACCACCGAATAGGTTCCGAGGTCCTTGCCGCGCGCGTCCACCAGGTGCACGGCGCATGCCAGGCATGGATCGAAGCTGTGGATGGTCTGCAGGATCTCCAAGGGCTCGTCGGGCTTGGCGAGCTTGACGCCGACCAGCGCCGACTCGAACGCCCCCGGCCTGCCCTGGCCGTCACGGGGCGAGCCGTTCCAGGTGGTGGGGACCACCGCCTGGTAGTTCTCGATCTTGCCGCCGCTGATCTTCACCCAGTGGCCGAGTGCGCCTCGGGGGGCCTCCGAGAAGCCGTATCCCTTGGCCTCGGCAGAGACCTGGGCGAAGTCGAAGGGCGTCCATGTCTCGAGGTCGCCGGAGGCTACGTTCATCTGCAGCTGGTTCAGCCAACCCACCATCGCGTCCGCGATCACCTGGGTCTCCACCAGCCTGGCCGCGGTGCGCCCGATGGTCGAGAAGAGCACGGTGGCCGGGAACTTACCGGCCGTAAGGAGCGCGTCCACCTTCGCTTTGATGGCGGGGTCGCCGGAGGCGTAACCCACGATCATCCGCGCCAGGGGGCCGACCTCCACTCGCTGGCCGTCATAGTTGGGGGCCTTCAGCCAGGAGTACTTCTCCTCGGTCTTCAGGTAGGCGATTCCGTCCGCTGCCTTGTTGAGGCCGGTGTAGTAAGGCCGGGTCACACCGTCGAAGGGCTGCAGGACGCTGTCGCCCTCGTACCAGGAGTGGGTGACGTCCTCGGTCACCTTGGCCTGGTCGAAGGGGAGAACGGTGGTCAGGTCCTTGTTCATGACGATGCCCGCCGGGAAGAGGTTCTTGGCTTGGCCGATGGGGTTGTCGTCCATCTCCAGGCCCTGGCCATAGGCCATGTAGGACCCCAGCCCCTCGCCGACCCCGGCAAGAGCCTGATCCGCGTACTTGGAGCCCACCATCAACAGGTCGGGCATGTAGGCGCCGTTGACGAAGTTGGTCATCTCGCCGAGCCAGGTCCCGAACTGGGCCAGGCGCTCCGGGTTCTGGATGTCCTCCACGCAGGTGACCCCGCCCACCACGATCGACTGGGGATGCGGGTTCTTCCCTCCGAAGATGGCCATCATCTTTGCCGCCGTGCGCTGCATGTTGAGCGCGTCCAGGTAGTGCGAGGCGGCGACCAGGTCCTCCTCCGGGGTGAGGCGGTAGCTGGGGTTGCCCCAGTAGGCGTTCCCGAAGATGCCCAGGCTGCTCTTGGCCAGGCTGGCCAGCTTGGCCTGCACGGCCTGGTAGGTGGCGACACTTGCGTTGTAGGGGGCGTTGGAGTAGCTGTAGGCCACGTCGACGGCCTTCTTGGGGTCGGCGGAGAGCGCCGCGACGATGTCCACGAAGTCGAGCGCGTGCAGGTTGTAGAAGTGCACCGGGTGGTCGTGGATGAAGAGCGAGCCGGTGATCAGGTTGCGCACCAGGCGCGCGTTGGTGGGGATGCGAACGTTGAAGGCGTTCTCCACCGCCCGGATGCTGGTCCAGTAGTGCACCCCGGTGCAAACGCCGCAGATGCGCATGGCCAAGAGGCCCGCGTCGCGGGGATCGCGGCCCTGGAGGATCAGCTCGACCCCTCGGAACATGGTTCCCGCCGAGTAGGCCGAGGTGATGGTGTTGGTGTCGTCCATCACCGCCTCTATGCGGAGATGGCCCTCGATCCTGGTGATCGGGTCGACGACGATTCGCGATGCCACGCTTACTCCTCTCCGCCAGTGCTCTGGTGGTCTTCAGTCGATCCTGTTCCTACTTCTGCCTTTGGCTGCTCGGTCTGGCGCTCCCTGTGCCCGGCGGCGGCCGAGGCGATGGCGTGGGCCACGATTCCGACGCCAACCACCGCCAGCAGTCCGAGGCCGAACTTGTCGGCACTGGACTCGACTCCCCAGCCGGCCAGGCCGGGAGCGTGAATACTGGCATTGGTCATCGGGCGTTCATAGGCCAGTGTGTCCCAGAACTGTGGCTGGGAGCAGCCGATGCAGCCGTGGCCCACTCCGATGGGCCAGTTCGTCCCCTCGTTGTAGCGGACGATGGAGCAGTTGTTGTAGGTGAAGGGCCCCTTGCAGCCCATCTTGTAGAGGCAGAAGTTGTTCTGCGCCCCGACGTCGCCCCAGTGCTCCACGTACTCGCCGGCGTCGAAGTGGGCGCGGCGCTCGCAGTTGTTGTGGATGAGGTTCCCGAAGGCCCAGATCGGCCGTCCCAGCGAGTCGAGCGCGGGTGCGGCCCCGGTCAGGATGTAGTGGATCAGGGTCCCCACGAAGTTGACGGGGTTCATCGGGCAGGCGGGAATGTTGATGAGAGGCTTTCCGCTCACCACCGAGGAGACGCCCACCGCGTCGGTGGGGTTGGGGTTTGACGCGGGGATGCCGCCGTAGAAGGCGCAGGCGCCGGCCGCCAGCACCAGGGCGGCTCCGCCGGACAGCTCGCGCACCTCGTCGACGAAGGTCTGGCCGCTGGCGCCGATGGTGCAGTAGCCGCCGTTCTCCCCGAGGGGTATCCCGCCTTCGATCACCAGCACGTAGCTGCCCTTGTACATCTGGGCCGCCTGCTGCTTGCGCTGCTCGGCCTGGATGCCGGCGGCGGCCATCAGCGTCTCGTGGAACTCGAGGGAGATGGTCTGGAAGAGCAGCTCCTCGACGGTGGGTCCGGAGGAGCGGATGAAGGCCTCGGAGTTGCCTGCGCAGTCCTGGCCCTCGATCCAGATCACCGGAACCCGGTTGAGGAGTTCCGCCGCCTTGGCGACCTGCGGCCTGAGCAGCGGCGGGAGCATCAGCGCCGCGGTCATGGCCGAGGTCCAGGCCAGGAAGGCCCGGCGGCTCAGCTTGTGCTCCGCGAGAAGCGGGGCGAGCTCCAGTCCTGACAGGGGCTCCATCGCCTCTACCTCCCTGAGCCTGGCCTCGCAGGCGCGCTGCAGGGCGAGAGCCTCGTCCTCGGAGGTTCGCGGCTGCTTGGTCTGGCCCAGGGCACGAGCGAAGAGCGAGCGGCGGTCGTATTCCATACCTATCCCTCGATTTCTACCGACTTGAGTATGACGTCGTGGTTCGGGGCGGAGATCGTGTTGGCGCCTCCGCACACCGGACATGAGGCGTTTTGTCCCGCATCCTGGGAGAAGACGGCTCCGCAATCGAAGCAGTGGTACTCGCGCGGTGAGGTCTCGATCACCAGCTCGGCGCCGTCCATTGCGGTGCCCCGCGCTGCCTCCTCGAAGGCGGCACGCAGGCTCACCTCCTCGACGGCACCGGCGCCCGCCTCCACGACCACCTTCAGAACCTTGGCCCCGTGGTTCTCCGAAAGCGTCCGGTCCACGAGCACAGCGAGCTCTTCGGCGATACCGAATTCGTGCATGCCAACTCTCTCTCGACATCCGCGATGCGGAACCCGGCCTACCTCGTGCCCCCACAGCCGTGCCCAATGAAAGTGTCGCCGATGCCAAGTTGCCCGGGCTAGGGCAAAAAGTCCCTAATGGGACGCTCGATGGCCTAAAGGACGGGAATTGGCGCCCCGCTTGGCTAGCGGCGGCGCCCCCTGCGGCCGGACTCCTCCATCCGGCGCCGGATGGTCTCGCGGCGCTCGCGCAACTCCCGGTAGGTGATGCCCCCCTCACCCTCACCGATCCCGAGCGAGCCACGGACCGAGGCCAGGTCGAGGGGCACCTCGCGGAGGTCCACGCCGACTTCCTGAGCCAGGCGCGCCCCGTGCTTGGTGGCGAAGTAGCCGGCCAGGTAGGTGATCTCGGCCAGCAGGTCGATGTCGGGGGCAAGGCGGGCGATGGAGGCGTCGAGGAAGATCATGTTCTTCACGAAGAGCATCAGCTCCTTGGGCATCTTGGCACCGTACCCGAGCAGAGCCTTGGTGAGCTCGCGGATCTCCCGGGTGAGCTCCTCGGGGGTCATCTGCGAAGGGTCCACCGGTGGCCCATCCAAACCCAGGTCGCGAATCACCGCCTCCACGTCGGTGTCGGGAGGCAGCGCCCCCAGGTCGCGCATGGCCTCGGTCTGCATGCGGGAGTCGTTGACGGTCCCGCCCATCAGGAGGCGCAGGAAGGCGAGGCGCTTGGCCTCACTCAGGCGGCCGGTGATCCCGTAGTCGAGCAGGGCCACACGCCCGTCGTTCATGACCATGAGGTTGCCCCCGTGCAGATCGCCATGGAAGATCCCGAAGAGCATGGCGCCCTCCATGAAGCCGACCAGGGCGGCGCGCAGCACCTTGTAGGTGTCGATGCCGGCCTCCCGCATGCCGACGGCGTCCTCCCAGGCGAACCCGGAGAGCCTCTCCATCACCAGCACCTTGCGCGTGACGTAGCGGGGATGCGGTCGGGGCACCACGATGGCGCGCTGCTCGGTGGCGGCGAGCAGGCGGGCCACGTCCAGCATGTTGGCCGCCTCCAGGCGGAAGTCGAGCTCCTCGCTGATGGTCTCGGCGAAGAGCTCTACCAAGGCGGGAGGGTTGGCGAGAGCGGCGACGGGGATGCGTCCCACCAGCGCGGGAGCGATCCAGCTCATCGCCGCCAGGTCTTTGGCGACAAGCTCGGCGACCGTGCTTCGCTGGACCTTCACCACCACCTCCTCGCCGGTGCGCAACCTGGCCAGGTGGACCTGGGCGATCGAGGCGGCCGCTATGGACCGGGTGTCGAAGTCGGAGAAGACCTCCTCGAGTTCCGCTCCGAGCTCCGCCTCGACGGTGGCCCGCACAACATCGAAGGGCTCCGGCTTCACCCGGTCACGCAGCTCCTTGAACTCGGTCACCAGCTCCTCTGGAAAGATCCCCTCGCCCGAGGAGATGATCTGGCCGAGCTTGATGTAGGTCGGCCCGAGGTGCTCGAAGGTCTGCTTCAGCCGATGAGAGAGTCCGATGCGCGAAGCGGGATTTCCCTTGGGCCGGTCGATCAGGCGCCAGGAGGCCAGCGCCTTGCCGATCGCCCAGGCGACAGTGAAGGCCCGCATGGTCTGCGGCGAGCGCCGCCGGGCGATGAGCCTGGGAACCTGTGCGCGATTGCGCGCCCGCAGGGCATCCACTCCGGGAAGCCAGGTGAGGCGGTCTATCTCGACGACCCAGGGCGCGGCGTCGCTGAAGGAGCCGATGGCCAGGTCGCCGGGCGGGGTTGTCTCAGGTGAAGAGGGCATTTCAGTCACAGGCTAGCCCGCGGCCGGCAACTGCGTCGAAGGCGCACTTCGGCAGTGCTTAAACGGCCGAGCGCCCAGGCGGCGGGCCTGGGCGCTCGTGCTCTGATTCAGGCGATCAGCCTTGGTAGCGCGTCAGCACCAGGGTGCCGTTGTGGCCGCCGAAGCCGAAGGAGTTGGAGATGATGGCGCCCTTGGGGAGCGGCCGAGGACTGCCCGTCACCACGTCGATATGGATCTCAGGATCGACGTTCTTGGTGTTGGCGGTCGGCGGTATGAGATCGTGCTCGAAGGTCAGGCAGGCTCCCACCGCCTCCAGTGCACCGGCCGCGCCAAGGCCGTGGCCGAGCGCGCCCTTCATGGAGGTGACCGGGATCCTTCTGTCTCCGAAGACCTTCTCGATGGCCTCCGCCTCGGAGCGGTCGTTCAGCTGCGTCGAGGTGCCATGTGCGTTGATATGGCCAACCTCGTCCGCCGTGATGCCGGCATCCGCCAGTGCCAGTTCCATGCATCCCGCGGCACCTACCCCATGTGGGGCGGGAGCGGTGATGTGATGGGCGTCGGCGTTCGAGCCCGCGCCGGCAACGATGGCATAGATATGGGCTCCGCGCGCAAGGGCGTGGCCCAGCTCCTCGAGGACGACCACCCCGGCGGCCTCGGCCATGATGAAGCCGTCGCGCTCGGCGTCGAAGGGCCGGGAGATCCCGGCGGTGGATGCGGCGGTCATGTTGGCGAAGCCTGCCTGGGCGGTGATGGTGGTCGCCACCTCGCTTCCGCCCGCCAACATCACGGTTGCCCTCCCCGCGGCGATCAGCCTGGCGGCGTTCTCGATCGCGTGCGTGCCTGCGGCGCAAGCGGTGCAGGTTGCCTGGCAGACGTTGGTGAAGCCGAAGCGCATGGAGATGGTGGCGGCGTTGGAGTTCGCCATCATCATCGGGACCAGGAACGGCGTCACCCGGTCCGGTCCGCGCTCATGGGCCACCAGCACCTGACCCTCCAGGGTGGTCAGCCCTCCCACGCCGGTGCCCATCCAGACTCCGGCGCGAGCGGGGTCGACCTCGAGGGGGCCCGCGTCGTCCATGGCCAGCTGGGCTGCCGCAACGCCGAACTGGTTGTAGCGGTCGGCCCTGCGGGCGTCCTTTACGCTCATCCAGTTCGAGGGGTCGAAGTCATCCACCAGGCGAGTAGGCGAGAGGTTCTCGCTCTGCAGCAAGCCCTCCCAGAATGCCTCCTTGCCGGTGCCGATCGAGGTGACCACACCGAGGCCGGTGATAGCCACCTGATATGGCGCCTCGATCCCCTCAGGATGGGAATCGGTGAACGCCAGTTTCATGCGAGCTTCCCTTTCACAAGCTGGTAAGCGGCGCCGACGGTGTTGACGCCCTCCAGCTCGGATTCCTCGACCTTGATGCCGAAGGAGTCCTCGAGCTCCATTACGAGCTCAACGATGTCGAGGCTGTCGGCGTCAAGGTCCTCAGCAAAGCTGGCCTCCATGGTCACCTGCTCCGGGCTCACGCCGAGCACCTTAACGGTGCACTGCTTGAACTGCTCGAAGGCCTGTGCGTCGTCCATTTCCTGCAACTTCCCCTTGTGTTTATTCGTTTCGGACGACGCGGTTGCGCCTGCCCGTCCGAGCCTTTCGGCTCTTTTTTCATCCGATCATGCTACCCGCGAGGGGCGGAGCAGGATCAGAAGCCCATTGAAATCCCTCCGTCGACCGTAAGCACGGCCCCGGTAATGTACGCGGCCGCCTCGGATGCCAGGAAGGCGATCGGACCGGCTATCTCGGCCGGGGTCGCCATCCTGCCCAACGGAACTGCCGCGGTCATCTCCGCCATCCGCTTCTCCGAGACCACGTCGGTGAGCGCGGTCGCGACAGCTCCCGGAGCGACGACGTTGGCGGTCACGTTGCGCGAGGCCACCTCGCGTGCCACGGACCTCGCGAAGCCGATCAGGCCGGCCTTGGAGGCCGCGTAGTTGGCCTGGCCCGGCGCTCCCATCCCCGCTATCACCGAGGTGATGTAGATGAGCCGCCCCCAGCGGGCGCGGATCATCTGGGGCATCACCGCCTTGGTGAGGCGGAAGGCGCCGGTGAGATTGGTGTCAATGACGCGCTCCCAGGCCTCCTCCGACATTCTCAGCAGGAGAGTGTCCTCGGTAAAGCCGGCATTGGCGATCAGCACCTCGACCGGTCCGAAGCGTTCGTTGACCGCGGCCACGGCGGCCGTGACCGACTCGGGCTCGGTCAGCTCGCAATGGACCTCGAAGAAGTCCTCGCCGAAGTCGCTGAGTTCCTTCTGCGCGCGTCGGCGGTGGTAGGTCGCCGCCACTCGGTGCCCCTGCTCCAGGAGCAGGCGGGTGGTTGCCTCGCCTATGCCGGTCACCCCTCCGGTGACGAGCACGGTGCGTTTGGTGTCCGCCACTATGCGCCCCACCTGACCACGGCGGAGGCCCAGGTCATGCCGGCACCGAAGCCGCAGAAGAGGACGTAGTCGCCGGGATGGATGCGGCCCATGTCGGCCGCGGCAGCCAGGGCGAGAGGAATGCTCCCCGAGGAGGTGTTGCCGGTCTTGTCGAGCACGATCGCGGTGCGCTCCATGGGGATCCCCAGGCGGTTGTTGGCGGCCTCGATGATGCGGATGTTCGCCTGGTGCGGCACGACCAGCGCCACGTCGTCGGTGGTGATGCCGGCGCGCTCGAGGGCGGCCTGTGCGGAGGAGACCATCGCCAGCACCGCGCGCTTGAAGACCTCGCGGCCCTCCATGCGCAGGTAGCCACCGTGATCGCAGTAGAGGATGGGAACCAGCGTTCCGTCGACCCCCAGGTCCCAGCTGAGGAAGTTGTTCTCCTCGGTGCGGCTGAGCACAACCGCGCCCGCACCGTCGGCGAAGAGAACGGCGGTCGAGCGGTCCTCCATGTCGGTGATGCGGCTCAGGGTGTCCGCCCCGATCACCAGCACGTGCTCGACCCCGGAGAGGATCATGGAGTGTCCGACCACCAGTGCGTAGACGAAGCCGGCACAGGCGGCGTTCACGTCGAAGGCGCCGCAGGTCAGGCCGAGCTCAGCCTGTACGGTGGCGGAGGTGGCGGGAACCGTCTGATCCGGAGTGGTTGTCGAGAGGACCAGCATCCCGATGTCGGCGGGCGTCAGGCCGGCCGCGGCTATCGCCTTCTGGGCGGCCTCTATCGAGAGCGAAGCGGTGGTCCCGCCCACTCTGCGCTCCTTGATCCCGGTGCGCTCCGTGATCCAGGCGTCGCTGGTGTCGAGGCGCTTCTCGAAGTCCTCGTTGGTGATGACGGTGCCGGGAAGCGCTGCGCCCCAGCCGGTGATCTTTGATCCGAGCATGATTCCTGTCAATTCTCGAGTTTCGTTCTGAGCCAGGCTATGGGCTGGCCGATTATGACCCTCTCGCCCTCTGCGGCTATGTAGCCGGAGAGCTTGCCGGCGAAGGGGGAGCGGACGGCCACGCCGGAGACGTCGCCCACCTCGGCGCCGACGTTCACGGCCTGGTGCGCCACCACCTCGG